>NZ_JAMPSX010000084.1:0-1150 GCF_028484875.1 Providencia sp. PROV032 | reverse complement strand
GATCCCAGTACAGAACTGGGATCTTTTAACTTTTAAAAATCAGACCACTCTGCGTAGCTAATATCATCTTCGGTTAATTCAGTAAAACCATCTTGACTCAACATTTCTTTAAAATAGAGGATAGTATCTTCTAACGCTTTCTCAATAGTACTTCCACGTCCAATGGCGCACTCGGGGCAACCATCAAATTTTCTTTTTATTGCTAAATCCGTCATACCTGTAAAAAAACCCGACTGATCCTCATAAATTTTTATCTTCATTTTGGCATAAGGCAAAATAGGGATCATAGTAACTGTGAATTCAGCAACTGTTTTCTCTATACAGCTCACTTTTGTAATACTTAAATCATGCCACATAGCATATCCCTCTATATTATTGTTTTCCAAAAGATATTATCTTTCCTTCGGATGTTCTATCTAAATATTTCCCGTTTTTATAATAACGAGTCACATTATCAGTCGCACCTCTTACTTTCACTGTTCTAGCACCTTTTAAGTTTTTGACAAATTCTTCAGCTTTGTTTCTGTACTGCTCAATACTACCCGCTCCAACTTCTTTTCCATGTTTTTCATAATGCTTCTGTAATGATTCGTCAGGAGAGTTAAAACTACCCTGATGCCATTTATTTTTAATATTATTTTTGTTTTCAGATAAATAGGCAATATCTTCGACTGTAATCTGATTAGGCAGTGGGGTTATATACGTATTATCTATATGTTCAGGTATTTGATCTCCGCCAGTATCCGTCCGCTCTTGCTCAGGTATCTGGTTGCCACCCGTATCAATTTTTCCTTGTTCGGGTATTTGGTTTCCACTTGTATCTATCCGGCCTTGCTCAGGGATTTGGTCGCCACCAGTATGAGGTTTCCCAACATTTGGATTTTTTGCTGCTTTATTTGAGCAACTCAGTCCGAAAGTTCAATCAAACGTTTCCGCTAGACCATCACGAACAGCGCCTAATGTATTTTCGATGCCTTTTGCAATGTTGCTATTTGCCGTTTGTGTGGCTTGTGAATTTGAACTAACGCCATGAGGTAGTAATGCAGGAACATTCGGAGAGGGGATAGCAAACATGCTACTTTGGGCTATTTTCAGCTTATTTAATTCATTTACATTAAACTGAATTTTATCCGTAATACTTTTATGTTTT
>NZ_JAMPSX010000083.1:0-1178 GCF_028484875.1 Providencia sp. PROV032 | reverse complement strand
GGGATTATTTGGCGCCATACGGGACACGATGTTGAGCCGGTGGACTTTCGGGATTATATTCTGACGGTAGAAAGGGACGATGTTAAACCTGTTTACGCTAGCATAAACGCAGGTGGAGCAGAAAGAGCCAAAAAATTCGCTAAAAATTGGCCAGAGGCTGACTTAAATGAGTCTGTTGATAAGTTTGCAGGTGAGTCACCCATAGTTACAACTACTGATAAGGGTAAAAGGATATACGAAAATACAGAAAATGGAATTCAAGTAGTTGAAGATACTTCAGGAGATTATTTTAGAATTTATGATCCAAGCCTTCCGGGTAAAAGAAAATATTTAGATTTGGATGGAAATATTCCTAATAATAAATTATTACCTAATGGCAAGCAGGTTGGACGTTCGCAAGGTGAGTATAATCAAGTAACTCATTTTAAAATTAAAAGGTAATATTAATGAAAATAATCACTGTTCCTCTCTCTAAAGAAGCAATGTATAGATTAGATTACAATGAATCTGTTGATGGAGATTTACTAGAGTTAGATTTAAATGATAATCAATTGTATCTATTAAATAAAGTTAATTTATTTGAATTGATTAATTCTAATTTAGGCTTAAATATAGATGATTATGAGGATGAGAGCGTGCAAGATATGAGTAAATTAGAGAATTTAAGAGATATCTTAAAAAATGTGTCAAATAAAGATAACGAGAATATAATTAATTCAATATTATTATTAGTTAATACTGCACTAGATAAAAAAACAGGAGTCTTTTTTTATTTTTAAGACATTATATTAAAGTGTTAAGCTAATTCTGAGTTAAAAAATGCTCAGAATCTGTTTTAATAGATCATGAGAATGTTCTGTACCACTTTGTTATTGATATTATTTTTTGCTTTTTAGATAGGGTTGAAATTGAAAAAATCGTTAAAATCAATGTGTTTATATAGATATATCTATATGAAATAGGATGGATGATGCGTAGTACAGTGAATAGTCGTAAAGTTATTTTAAAAAATGATACTACCAACACGGGTGGTACGGTTCTAACTGCTTCTTCTCTCGCCAAGCAAACCCAAGGTGTCGCCTGTGTGGGCGACTCTGTTTATTGTCCTTCATGTAAAAAAACAGGGACTATCGTTGAAGGCGATAGCTTAATGAAAATTAATGGTATCCCTGTTGCGC
>NZ_JAMPSX010000082.1:0-1186 GCF_028484875.1 Providencia sp. PROV032 | reverse complement strand
TATTATGCAATGATTTTTGCAACAACACCCGCACCTACAGTACGGCCACCTTCACGGATTGCGAAACGTAAACCGTCGTCCATCGCGATTGGGTGGATCAGGGTAACGATCATGTTGATGTTATCACCTGGCATTACCATCTCTACGCCTTCTGGCAGTTCGATAGTACCTGTTACGTCAGTTGTACGGAAGTAGAACTGTGGACGGTAACCTTTGAAGAATGGAGTGTGACGACCACCTTCGTCTTTGCTCAGAATATAAACTTCTGATTCGAATTTAGTGTGTGGCTTGATTGAACCTGGTTTTGCCAGTACTTGACCACGTTGAATTTCTTCACGTTTAGTACCACGCAGCAGAACACCAACGTTCTCACCCGCACGACCTTCGTCCAGCAGTTTACGGAACATTTCAACGCCAGTACAAGTTGTTTTAACCGTGTCTTGAATACCAACGATTTCAACTTCTTCACCAACTTTGATGATACCACGCTCAACACGGCCTGTTACTACTGTACCACGACCTGAGATTGAGAATACGTCTTCGATTGGCAGCAGGAATGGCTTGTCAATTGCACGCTCTGGCTCTGGGATGTAGCTGTCCAGGTGCTCTGCTAATTCAACAATTTTCGCTTCCCACTCTGGGTTGCCTTCCAGCGCTTTCAGTGCTGAACCGCGAACAACTGGAGTGTCATCGCCTGGGAAATCGTACTGAGACAGAAGTTCACGAACTTCCATTTCAACTAATTCTAACAGCTCTTCGTCGTCTACCATGTCACATTTGTTCAGGAAAACGATGATGTAAGGAACACCTACTTGGCGACCTAACAGGATGTGCTCACGCGTTTGTGGCATTGGGCCATCAGTCGCAGCAACAACCAGAATTGCACCGTCCATCTGAGCAGCACCAGTGATCATGTTTTTAACATAGTCGGCGTGTCCTGGGCAGTCTACGTGTGCGTAGTGGCGAGTTGGAGTATCATATTCTACGTGTGAAGTAGAGATGGTGATACCACGCGCTTTTTCTTCAGGTGCGTTATCGATTTGATCGAACGCACGAGCAGCACCGCCGTAAGTTTTTGCCAGAACAGTAGTGATAGCTGCTGTCAGAGTAGTTTTACCGTGGTCAACGTGGCCGATAGTACCAACGTTAACGTGCGGTTTTGAACGTTCAAATTTTTCTTTAGACA
>NZ_JAMPSX010000081.1:0-1196 GCF_028484875.1 Providencia sp. PROV032 | reverse complement strand
GGTAATCCCCCCGTTTTTAACCGAGGTTATAAGTAGAATCAGGTCATTCGTTGTAGATGTTGCATTGGGGTATAGCCATTCAACGCCATGTTCGGCCGTTCGTGATTATAAAACCATTGCCACCGTGTAGCATAGTCTTGTAATTCATCCAGTGATGAAAACAAGTATTGCCCTAACCACTCATAGCGGACTGTCCGATTATAACGCTCAATGTAAGCATTTTGCTGCGGATTACCTGGCTGGATAAAGTTTATTTTGATATCTTGCAGATTAGCCCATGATATCAATATATTACTGGTGTATTCTGGCCCATTATCACAGCGTATGGAAACCGGTTTTCCTTTCCACTCAATAAGTTGCTCTAGTACTCTTACAACCCGACTCGCCGGCAGGGAAAAATCCACTTCAATAGCTAATGCTTCACGATTAAAATCATCGATGATATTCAATAAACGGACTGAGCGCCCATCCGACAGTTGATCATGCATAAAGTCCATTGACCAACATTCATTGCTCGTTTCGGGTACCGTCAGAGGCTCAGGCTTATCCCGTTTTAGGCGTTTCTTCGGCTTTATTCGCATGTTCAGTGACAACGCACAATAAATTCGGTAAACCCTTTTGTGGTTAAATCTTAAGTTTTTTACGTTTCGAAGGTATAAAAAACACAAGCCAAATCCCCAGTTGCGCTGGCTATCAGTGATGCGTATTAGCCAGTCAGCTATTGCTTCATTTTCTTTATTCAGTTTAGCTTGATAACGATAGCAACTTTCGCTCACTACAAATAACTGGCAGGCAAAACGTACGCTGATATTCCGTATTTTGACAGCTTCTTGCGCCATCCGCTTTCGATGCGATGGCTTCACCACTTTTTTGCCATAGCTTCCTGAATGATCTCAGCTTTCAACCTTTCTTCTGCATACATTTTTTTGAGGCGGCGATTTTCCTCTTCCAGCTCTTTCAAGCGGGTCATCATGGAAGCATCCATCCCACCAAAGCGTGAGCGCCACTTATAAAAACTGGCGTTGCTCATACCATGTTCGCGGCACAGTTCAGAAACAGGCGTTCCCGCCTCAGCTTGCTTAAGGATGGTGATAATTTGGCTATCGGTAAAACGTGCTTTTTTCATAGAGATCTCCTCAGTTCAGATTACGAGAAAATTCTACTTATTAATACACCGATTTTTCGGGGGGATTACC
>NZ_JAMPSX010000080.1:0-1231 GCF_028484875.1 Providencia sp. PROV032 | reverse complement strand
CCCTATTGACTCCCTGAAACCCTATCTGGAAAAAGGCGACATCATTATTGATGGCGGTAACACCTTCTTCCAGGACACCATTCGTCGTAACCGCGAACTGTCTGCTGAGGGCTTTAACTTTATCGGTACCGGTGTTTCCGGTGGTGAAGAGGGCGCGCTGAAAGGCCCGTCCATCATGCCGGGAGGTCAGAAAGATGCGTACGAACTGGTTGCGCCGATCCTGACTAAAATTGCGGCCGTTGCCGAAGATGGCGAGCCCTGTGTGACCTATATCGGTGCTGACGGTGCGGGCCATTACGTTAAAATGGTTCACAACGGCATTGAATATGGCGATATGCAGCTGATTGCAGAAGCCTACTCGCTGCTGAAAGGTGGTCTGAATCTGTCTAACGAAGAGCTGGCCACCACTTTCAGCGAGTGGAATAAAGGCGAGCTGAGCAGCTACCTGATCGACATTACCAAGGACATCTTCACTAAAAAAGATGAAGAGGGTAACTATCTGGTCGATGTGATTCTCGATGAAGCAGCCAACAAAGGTACGGGTAAGTGGACCAGCCAGAGTTCGCTGGATCTCGGCGAACCGCTTTCCCTGATCACTGAATCCGTATTTGCACGCTATATCTCGTCGCTGAAAGAGCAGCGCGTTGCCGCATCTAAAGTGCTGAGCGGTCCGCAGGCACAGCCTGCTGGCGATAAAGTGCAGTTTATCGAGAAAGTCCGTCGCGCACTGTATCTCGGTAAAATCGTCTCTTATGCTCAGGGTTTCTCTCAGTTGCGTGCCGCGTCTGACGAATACAACTGGGATCTGAACTACGGCGAAATCGCGAAAATTTTCCGCGCTGGCTGCATCATTCGTGCCCAGTTCCTGCAGAAAATTACCGATGCATACGCAGAAACGCCGGCAATTGCTAACCTGCTGCTGGCACCGTACTTTAAGAAAATCGCTGATGAGTACCAGCAGGCTCTGCGTGATGTTGTAGCCTATGCCGTACAAAATGGTATTCCGGTGCCGACTTTTGCCGCTGCGGTTGCCTATTATGATAGCTACCGTGCTGCGGTACTGCCGGCAAACCTGATCCAGGCGCAGCGTGATTATTTCGGTGCACATACTTATAAACGTACTGATAAAGAAGGTGTATTCCATACGGAATGGCTGGATTAATCTGATATTGTACGTTTTGTTGAACAAGGCCCGGTTACAGTAACCGGGCTTTTTTTTGCCTTAATTGGG
>NZ_JAMPSX010000079.1:0-1246 GCF_028484875.1 Providencia sp. PROV032 | reverse complement strand
GAAGAACCTCATTTACTATGAAATTTATGAGATGTTTTTATGTTTAATTCCAATAAATAAAATCAGGAGGTAATTAACTCAATTTGAGTGATATTTAAGCAGTTGGATTTGAAAGTCAAATATATAAATACTTGTATATTGACTCGCATCTAATAGATAACTATGATGTGAAGTGGTTCAAAGAACCACCTATAACTTCTTTATTTAAGAAAAGAGAAAATAATGATGAAAATCAATATGATATTTATGATTCCATACCAACAAGCTAAGAGGAGACGACGATATGGAGAAAAAGGTAAACTTTATTGGTGATGCAGAAAAAGAACTGGATAAATTCCCACTTCAAGTTAAAGAAAAGTTTGTACAAGACTTGATGATGATGAGTTATGGCATGGACCCGCTATCCAGCGTCAAATCACTAAGCCTTGGATGCAAAGGAGTTTGCGAGCTAAGGAAAAACGGAAGACCAGCATACCGGCTAGTCTTCGTAATAATAGATGATGTAATACATGTTCTTCATGTGTTTTCAAAAACATCCAGTGGGACGGATAAAAAACATGAAGACACAATTAAATTAAGGTTCAAAAAAATTTAATTGCTTTTAATTAAAGACAGCTGCTCAAACAGCTGTCTTTTTTATTTGCATTTCAATTGGTTGCTCTATGTTACTTGGATCAAAGTATACATTTAGCAGATAACCAAGTTTTCCTAGCATCTCTAATAGCATATCTATTGAGAAGCTACTTATTTTTCCATTCATTAGATTGCTAATACGTGGTTGTGACACGCCAATCTCTTTGGCTGCTTGAGCCTGCGTCCAGTTATTATCTCTTATTAACTTTGTAATAATCATCATTAGCTTTGATCTTACTGTGACCAAACTAAGTTCAACTGGCTCTTTCGCTAATAACTCAAGCGGGTTTTTGTGTTTAATCATGAAAACCCCCTCTTTGCATCATTAGACATAAGAATATAGGTAATATACGTTTCTGCATAGGGCGCGCATTATACTTTTTTTTGTATATTGCGCAACAACAACTTTGCACTTTTGGTAGATCATAGTCAATAGGTTTAGATATTATTTTTATCAAAAAGATATCTAATGCCCCAATGTGGTACTAATCAAAACGGAGCGAAGCGACAGCGTCTTCCTGTCTTTGCTTTTCTCCACGATCGGTTATTGGGTCATGGCTTCTTAGCTCTTTAATCTAGCTAAGTCTGGTTAGGTTGGGCTTCTTTCGACGGT
>NZ_JAMPSX010000078.1:0-1253 GCF_028484875.1 Providencia sp. PROV032 | reverse complement strand
GTCGTTTTCAGAAGACGGCTGCACTGAACGTCAGAAGCCGACTGCACTATAGCAGCGGAGGGGTTGGATCCATCAGGCAACGACGGGCTGCTGCCGGCCATCAGCGGACGCAGGGAGGACTTTCCGCAACCGGCCGTTCGATGCGGCACCGATGGCCTTCGCGCAGGGGTAGTGAATCCGCCAGGATTGACTTGCGCTGCCCTACCTCTCACTAGTGAGGGGCGGCAGCGCATCAAGCGGTGAGCGCACTCCGGCACCGCCAACTTTCAGCACATGCGTGTAAATCATCGTCGTAGAGACGTCGGAATGGCCGAGCAGATCCTGCACGGTTCGAATGTCGTAACCGCTGCGGAGCAAGGCCGTCGCGAACGAGTGGCGGAGGGTGTGCGGTGTGGCGGGCTTCGTGATGCCTGCTTGTTCTACGGCACGTTTGAAGGCGCGCTGAAAGGTCTGGTCATACATGTGATGGCGACGCACGACACCGCTCCGTGGATCGGTCGAATGCGTGTGCTGCGCAAAAACCCAGAACCACGGCCAGGAATGCCCGGCGCGCGGATACTTCCGCTCAAGGGCGTCGGGAAGCGCAACGCCGCTGCGGCCCTCGGCCTGGTCCTTCAGCCACCATGCCCGTGCACGCGACAGCTGCTCGCGCAGGCTGGGTGCCAAGCTCTCGGGTAACATCAAGGCCCGATCCTTGGAGCCCTTGCCCTCCCGCACGATGATCGTGCCGTGATCGAAATCCAGATCCTTGACCCGCAGTTGCAAACCCTCACTGATCCGCATGCCCGTTCCATACAGAAGCTGGGCGAACAAACGATGCTCGCCTTCCAGAAAACCGAGGATGCGAACCACTTCATCCGGGGTCAGCACCACCGGCAAGCGCCGCGACGGCCGAGGTCTTCCGATCTCCTGAAGCCAGGGCAGATCCGTGCACAGCACCTTGCCGTAGAAGAACAGCAAGGCCGCCAATGCCTGACGATGCGTGGAGACCGAAACCTTGCGCTCGTTCGCCAGCCAGGACAGAAATGCCTCGACTTCGCTGCTGCCCAAGGTTGCCGGGTGACGCACACCGTGGAAACGGATGAAGGCACGAACCCAGTTGACATAAGCCTGTTCGGTTCGTAAACTGTAATGCAAGTAGCGTATGCGCTCACGCAACTGGTCCAGAACCTTGACCGAACGCAGCGGTGGTAACGGCGCAGTGGCGGTTTTCATGGCTTGTTATGACTGTTTTTTTGTACAGTCTATGCCTC
>NZ_JAMPSX010000077.1:0-1255 GCF_028484875.1 Providencia sp. PROV032 | reverse complement strand
GAAGTGGCATAGTTAATTTGGCCACCTGACTAGAGGTGATATTCTTACCTCAATAACATCACAGGTGAGCACATGGTTAAGCAATATTCAGCAGAGTTTAAACTCGAAGCTGCTAAAATGGTCGTTGACCATCATTACTCCGTGGCGAAAGCCGCTCAGGCTATGGACGTTAGCCTTGCCGCACTTAATCGCTGGGTTAAAAAACTGAGATTAGAACGACAAGGCAAAACACCAACAGGGCTCCCGCTTACGCCAGAACAGATTGAACTTCGTGAGATGAAAAAAAAGATACAACGCCTTGAAATGGAAAACGAAATCCTAAAAAAGGCTACGGCGCTCTTAATGTCGGACTCACTGAAGGATTCGCGATAATCGACAAACTCAGAGCGCATTACCCCGTCACAACACTTTGCCAACTTTTTGAACGTCATCGCAGCAGCTATCGTCACTGGCATCATCGAATGAAAAATGCCTTACCTGACGGCGTACGAGCGATTAAACGAAGCTTAGTCAAAGATGCCTGGAATTTAAGTGGCGGCTCTGCTGGCGCAAGGACTATTGCCACGATAGTGGCGACTCAATATGGTGTGAAAATGAGCCGTTATCTTGTAGGTAATTTAATGAAAGAACTTGGTATTACAAGTTGCCAACAGGTGAAGCATCGGTATAAACGCGGAAGTAAAGAACATATCGACATCCCAAATTTACTCGACCGCCAATTTGCTGTCACAGCGCCCAATCAAGTATGGTGCGGCGATGTGACGTATATTTGGACAGGAAAACGGTGGGCTTATCTGGCTGTCGTGTTAGACCTTTTTGCCCGGAAACCCGTTGGTTGGGCTCTATCAACGTCCCCCGACACAGGGTTGACATTAAAAGCCTTGCAAATGGCTTGGGAAATGCGGGGGCACCCAAAAGGGCTGATGTTTCATAGTGACCAAGGGAGCCATTATACTAGCCTTGAGTATCGTCACCGATTATGGCGTTATCAAATCACTCAAAGTCTGAGCCGACGAGGTAACTGTTGGGACAATAGTCCAATGGAGCGATTTTTTAGAAGTTTAAAACATGAATGGATGCCTTCAATCGGTTATGAAAGCTTGAAAGAAGCAGAGTGTAGAATTATCGGTTATATCACAGGCTATTACAGTGGCATCAGACCCCACTGGTATAACGGGGGATTGACCCCAAATGAATCTGAGCGACTGTTTTACAAACAGTCTAATAGAGTGGCCAATATTAGTTGACCACTTCA
>NZ_JAMPSX010000076.1:0-1294 GCF_028484875.1 Providencia sp. PROV032 | reverse complement strand
TGACCCATCCTAAATAAGGTTGACACTTTTCCAATCTAAAATTGGAGAGTGTAATGAAACCAATCACTAAACGAACTCAACGCGATTATTCCCTCGCTTTTAAATTACAGGTTGTTGACCAAGTAGAAAAAGGCGAGCTCACCTATAAACAAGCTCAATATCAATATGGGATACAAGGATGTTCTACCGTTTTGGTATGGCTTCGTAAACATGGTAGATTAGATTGGTCTGAAGGTACGCCCAATACTCTTTATAAAGGTACTGCTATGACCCAAACTCCTGAGCAACAAACCCCAGAACAACGCATCAAACTACTCGAAAGGGAACTTGAAGAAGCTCGGCTTAAATCCGATTTCTTTGAAGCTGTTGTCAAAGTTATGGATAGAGACTTCGGAGTTCGCTTGTCAAAAAAGCGCAAGGCCGAGTTATTAAAGAAAAAACGGTTAAAAACCTCACCGTAACAATAGCTTGTCGTTTTATGAATATTAGCCGGCAAGCCTACTACAAGCGACAGGATAAGACTGAAAAACGACAAAAAATCGATACGGCCATTATTGATATTGTTAAGTCTGAACGCGCCTTTCATCCCAGACTGGGAGGGCGTAAGTTACATTTTATTTTAAAGCAAAAACAAATGATTATTGGTCGTGACCGGCTATTTACTTTATTGAAGGAACATCGGTTACTTGTGCCGAATAAGCGGGCTTATCATAGAACAACTTTAAGCCATCATCGTTTTCATCGACATCCAAATTTAATTAAATCAGGATTTATCCCCACACAGCCTGAGCAACTCTGGGTAGCGGATATTACCTATTTATCGACACATGAGGGTGATACCTATTTAAGTTTAATTACGGATGCGTACTCGCGAAAAATCGTGGGATATCATTTAGATGACAATATGAAAACAAGTTCGGTGAAGAAGTCGCTGGTTCAGGCTTTAAAAAAACGCTGTTCGACAACATCGCTGATCCATCATTCAGATCGTGGGCTACAGTATTGTTCGTCGGAGTATCAAGAAATACATAGAAATCATAATATTCAATGTTCTATGACTGATGGCTATGATTGCTATCAAAATGCCTTAGCAGAAAGAGTTAATGGAATATTAAAAATGGAGTATCTTCTAGTAAAACCAAGAAATTTAGAGCAGGCACGAAGGTTGGTTGAAGAATCAATCCAGATTTATAATGAAAGGCGCCCGCATTTATCATTAAACTATAAAACGCCCGATGAGGTTCACCGAGCGTTTTATGCATGAAAAGTTGTCAACCTATATCAGGACTAGTCA
>NZ_JAMPSX010000075.1:0-1328 GCF_028484875.1 Providencia sp. PROV032 | reverse complement strand
CTGAGGAATCCCCTAATGATTTTGATAAAAATCATAAATTTAAGGTAGATGCACATCTTGTCATGTGATCAAATGGTTCTGCGAAAAATCAATAACCAGACAACAAGATGTGCGAACTCGATATTTTACACGACTCTCTTTACCAATTCTGCCCTGAATTGCACTTAAAACGACTCAACAGTTTAACGCTGGCTTGCCACGCATTACTTGAATGTAAAACGCTCACTCTTACCGAACTTGGTCGTAACCTGCCAACGAAAGCCAGAACAAAACATAACATCAAACGAATCGACAGATTGTTAGGTAATCGTCACTTGCACAAAGAGCGACTCGCTGTATACCGTTGGCATGCCAGCTTTATCTGTTCAGGTAATTCGATGCCCATTGTTCTTGTTGACTGGTCTGATATTCGTGAGCAAAAACGGCTTATGGTATTGCGGGCTTCGGTGGCACTACATGGTCGTTCTATTACTCTTTATGAGAAAGCGTTTCCGCTTTCAGAGCAATGTTCAAAGGCGGCTCATGACCAATTCTTAGCCGACCTCGCAAGCATTCTACCGAGTAACACTACACCGCTTATTGTCAGTGATGCAGGCTTTAAAGTGCCATGGTATAAATCCGTTGAAAAGCTAGGTTGGTACTGGTTAAGTCGAGTGAGAGGGAAAGTGCAATATGCAGATTTAGGTGCGGAAAACTGGCAACCTATCAGCAACTTACATGGCACCTCTTCAAGTCGAACAAAAACTTTAGGCTATAAGAGGTTGACTAAGAGCAACCCAATCTCATGTCAAATTGCACTGTATAAATCACGTCCTAAAGGCCGAAAAAATCAGCGTTCGACACGGACCAATTGTCATCATCCATCACCTAAAATCTACTCCGCTTCGACAAAAGAACCATGGGTTTTAGCGACTAACTTGCCCGTTGAAACTCGAACACCCAAGCAACTTGTTAAGATCTACTCAAAGCGTATGCAGATAGAAGAAACCTTCCGAGACTTAAAAAGCCAAGCATACGGTCTAGGACTCCGACATAGCAGAACTAGCAGCCCAGAGCGCTTTGATATCATGCTACTGATCGCCCTAATGCTTCAACTGACATTTTGGCTTGTTGGCGTACATTCACAGAAACAAGGTTGGGATAAACACTTCCAAGCAAACACTGTCAGGAATCGAAATGTACTCTCAACAGTGCGCTTAGGCATGGAAGTGTTGCGGCATTCTGGCTACACAATAACGAGGGAAGACTTGCTCGTAGCTGCAATCCTGCTTGCTCAAAATCTATTCAAACATGGTTGCGCTTTGGGGAAATTATGAGGGGATCCCTCA
>NZ_JAMPSX010000074.1:0-1368 GCF_028484875.1 Providencia sp. PROV032 | reverse complement strand
CCCATGGAAGCCGTTCCCTTGCGGCCAAGCATCGGGCGACATTCGCTAATCGCCACTCTCGAATCTCCGCATTTCGATTCGGGTCAGGATGCATGGTCTGGTTCGCGATCCGGTGACGCAATAGGTCCTCGTTGAGCGTCAGAAAGATGTGCAGCAGCTGATCGTCGATCCGCCTTACCCCGTCGAGTATCTCAGTCAGATAGTCCGGGTGCACGAGCGTCATTGGGATGATGATGTCCTGCGAGTAATTCCTTCGAATCTCCCTGACCGCCGCGATCGTAAGTCCCCTCCACAAGGGGAGATCCTGATAGTCTCCGCTCGCTGGCATGGGGACCGTTTCTTTCACCACGAACCCGATTTCCTCGGGGTCAAAGATCAGCGATTTGGAACGCCGATCGCGCAGCCGCTTAGCGAGCGTCGTCTTTCCGGCGCCGAAAGGTCCGTTGATCCAGATTATCATTGTCGACGGCCTCTAACCTGAAGGCTCGCAAGAGCGCTCGACGGCCTCGTGCGGAGGCACGATCGGAGTGGTTCCGAAATGCTTCTCAAGATAGGTGACGCCGAACGTCACGATGTCCTGCGCGTCGAACAGGTAGCACTGAGCAAAGCCCACGACACCTTCTCGATGGCGACCGAGCTTCACGTAAGCATTTGCTATAGTTTCAACCGCATCCGGCTTTCCTTCGATAGCAAAGCAATCGAGAATGCCGTTTGAATCGTAATCCGATGCCGTTTTCCAGGCGACTTCACCGTCTCTTCCAAGCATCGGCATCTCATACGTCACCCACCGTTTGTTGGGGATATCGGCAACCGCCTCGGCGTAGTGCAATGCGGTAACGGAGTTTAGCGGCGCACCCAACAGCAGGGCCTTCCCGCCAAGGCGAACGAACCGCTCGACGGGCGATCCTTCCCCCAAGGCGTGACCGAGTTCGTGAGGCTCCGTCAGCGTTTCAGCCAGCGGACCAACCGCGACCATCGATGCATCGGGGTGCGCGCTGCGCCGCGCGCCGGGGGCTTGAACCAGAAATTGATTCAGCAGGCCGAACCCACGGTAAGTCCCGGCTGTTGCGGGATCGAACGGCAGCCAGGTACGGCGGGCTTCGTCATCCAGCCGAGCGCCATTCAGAGTCTCCTCGTAGGGTGATCGGTCCCACGACGCGTATCCCATCACAGTGCCAGTCGGCCCAACCGCGGAGCGTAACGCGGCAACGACCGTCTCCGCTCCTCCTTCGACCGGACCAATCGCTTTAAGTGAGGCATGCACCATCAAGAGGTCACCGGTTTGGACTCCGAGTTTTTGAAGCGCCTCCGTTATTGCCTTCCGCGTATGCATCGCGATATCTCCTCTAAACTGCAAAACACTATACG
>NZ_JAMPSX010000072.1:0-1606 GCF_028484875.1 Providencia sp. PROV032 | reverse complement strand
GGAATAGTTTGGCGCCATACGGGGCACGATGTTGAACCTGTGGATTTTCGGGATTATATTCTGACGGTTGAGAGAAAGGATGTAAAACCTACGTATGTAAGTTTACGCGGTAAATCAGTTGAAGAAAAACTCAAGGCTCGTGGATATGATGATGTTATTATTAATGAGAATGGCGGGTTAGACTATTCTAAAAGCAAGGCATTATATCATAACCCTGATAGATTGAAGCCAGATGGTACACCAGTTGAGCCTATAGTTAAAATTAAGTATACAGGGAATTATCCTGATGATTTTGAAGCTGCAAATATGGCTGGATTTGGACAAAAATCAACACCTATGTTAGATGGGGAACGTTATCTTTGGCACCACCTAGATGATTATGATCCAATTACTAATGAAGGTACTATGCAGCTAGTTGTTTCGGATTCACATAATGGGATTCAGCATAACGGTGGAGTGAGTCAATTCAAGGACACAAATAATGTTAGTGAATATCCATTTAGATTACCCAATAAATAAGGAGCCAATTATATGACAATAGAATTAGTGTTTCCTGAAAAAAGCTTATCTAATGATGAATTAAATCAATTTGAATTGTTGTTTATAGCTAAATTGCCAGAAGCATTTAAGCAGCACTATCTTACTATTAATGGTGGCTTTATTGGTGAAAACTCCAATGTAAATTCTTATTTTGGAGGATTTAACCCTATAAAATATGGGAAATTACCTATTGAAAAGCTTATTGAGGACATCGGTGATTTGGATGTAATACTGAATAATAAATCAGTACACTATGAGCAGGGAAGTTTTATACCCTTTGGTTATGATAATGGGGGAAATACCTTGCTTTTATCCCTTAAGAAGGATAGTTATGGCGAAGTTTACTTTCACTCTTATGATGGTTTATTCCAAAAGGAATATAGTAATTTTGAATCTTTTTTAAATGATGTATTTGGAAATGCTCATTAGGATATATAAAAATAAACTAGTGCCATAGATTTTTAATTTTATAAATGACTAACTCAGGTATGGTTCTTTCTATAGATTATCAATCTCGTAAGATATTTTATCATTTGATAATAAATATTTTTCGTTGATTTTTTATTAAAAGGTCGAACAGATTTCAGTCAAACTGTATCAGGATAAATATCTTAATGCGTAGCACCGTGAATGGTCGTACAGTTATTTTAAAAAATGATACTACCAATACAGGCGGCACGGTTCTAACGGCTTCTTCTCTCGCCAAGCAAACCCAAGGAGTCGCTTGTGTAGGCGACTCTGTTTATTGTCCTCCATGTAAAAAAACCGGCACTATCGTTGAAGGCGATAGCTTAATGAAAATTAATGGTATCCCTGTCGCCTTAGAAGGCCATAAAGTCGCTTGTGGATGTTCAGGGGGATGTGTACTGATTACTACTAGCAATTAGCAAGTCTGGTTAACCATGACAACGGAGCTGTCATGAGTCAGAAAGTCGAATCGTGCATTATCTGTGAAAACTATCGATTTTGGTTAGAGCTGCAATTGGTCGATGATAAAGGACAGCCGTTGGCGAACGTGCCCTATTCGCTTGCCGAGCGAGGCACAGGCCGTACGATGCAAGGCAGT
>NZ_JAMPSX010000071.1:0-1696 GCF_028484875.1 Providencia sp. PROV032 | reverse complement strand
AAAGTTAACCCCTAAGGAAGTATCGTGAAACTATCACTAATGGCAGCAATTTCGAAGAATGGAGTTATCGGAAATGGCCCAGATATTCCATGGAGTGCCAAAGGGGAACAATTACTCTTCAAAGCGATTACCTATAATCAGTGGCTTTTGGTAGGCCGAAAGACTTTCGAGTCAATGGGGGCTTTACCCAACCGAAAATATGCCGTTGTAACTCGTTCAAGCTTCACTTCCAGTGATGAGAATGTATTGGTATTTCCATCTATCGATGAAGCGCTAAATCATCTGAAGACGATAACGGATCATGTGATTGTGTCTGGTGGTGGTGAAATATACAAAAGCCTGATCGATAAAGTTGATACTTTACATATTTCAACAATCGACATTGAGCCAGAAGGTGATGTCTATTTTCCAGAAATCCCCAGTAGTTTTAGGCCAGTTTTTAGCCAAGACTTCGTGTCTAACATAAATTATAGTTACCAAATCTGGCAAAAGGGTTAACAAGTGGCAGCAACTGACCGCCAAAAGTGTCACTTGTTTTGCCAAAAAGCCGGCAAAACAAGCGCCAATTTTGTCGGCAGCTGTGCCAGACGTTAGACATCATGAGGGTAGCGGTGACCATCGAAATTTCGAACCAACTATCAGAGGTGCTAAGCGTCATTGAGCGCCATCTGGAATCAACGTTGCTGGCCGTGCATTTGTACGGCTCCGCAGTGGATGGCGGCCTGAAGCCATACAGCGATATTGATTTGTTGGTTACTGTGGCCGTAAAGCTTGATGAAACGACGCGGCGAGCATTGCTCAATGACCTTATGGAGGCTTCGGCTTTCCCTGGCGAGAGCGAGACGCTCCGCGCTATAGAAGTCACCCTTGTCGTGCATGACGACATCATCCCGTGGCGTTATCCGGCTAAGCGCGAGCTGCAATTTGGAGAATGGCAGCGCAATGACATTCTTGCGGGTATCTTCGAGCCAGCCATGATCGACATTGATCTAGCTATCCTGCTTACAAAAGCAAGAGAACATAGCGTTGCCTTGGTAGGTCCGGCAGCGGAGGAATTCTTTGACCCGGTTCCTGAACAGGATCTATTCGAGGCGCTGAGGGAAACCTTGAAGCTATGGAACTCGCAGCCCGACTGGGCCGGCGATGAGCGAAATGTAGTGCTTACGTTGTCCCGCATTTGGTACAGCGCAATAACCGGCAAAATCGCGCCGAAGGATGTCGCTGCCGACTGGGCAATAAAACGCCTACCTGCCCAGTATCAGCCCGTCTTACTTGAAGCTAAGCAAGCTTATCTGGGACAAAAAGAAGATCACTTGGCCTCACGCGCAGATCACTTGGAAGAATTTATTCGCTTTGTGAAAGGCGAGATCATCAAGTCAGTTGGTAAATGATGTCTAACAATTCGTTCAAGCCGACCGCGCTACGCGCGGCGGCTTAACTCCGGCGTTAGATGCACTAAGCACATAATTGCTCACAGCCAAACTATCAGGTCAAGTCTGCTTTTATTATTTTTAAGCGTGCATAATAAGCCCTACACAAATTGGGAGATACATCATGAAAGGCTGGCTTTTTCTTGTTATCGCAATAGTTGGCGAAGTAATCGCAACATCCGCATTAAAATCTAGCGAGGGCTTTACTAAGCTTGCCCCTTCCGCCGTTGTCATAATCGGTTATGGCATCGCATTTTATTTTCTTT
>NZ_JAMPSX010000070.1:0-1784 GCF_028484875.1 Providencia sp. PROV032 | reverse complement strand
GAGCATCCAAGCAGCAAGCGCGTTACGCCGTGGGTCGATGTTTGATGTTATGGAGCAGCAACGATGTTACGCAGCAGGGCAGTCGCCCTAAAACAAAGTTGTACGTAGAACTCGAAGGCAATTTAAGTATGAAAGAAAAGGTAGTTGTTGATAAAGCGATTTCACTCTATACCGAATCATTCGGCGACCCGGCCCATGAACCCATTATTCTGATCATGGGGGCAATGTCGTCTGCGGTGTGGTGGCCTGATGAGTTTTGTTCCCAACTTGCCAAAATGGGTCGCTATGTGATCCGGTACGACCACCGTGATACCGGGAAATCAACAAGCTATGAGCCAGGTCAGGCTCCATATTCCGTTGAAGAATTAGCAGATGATGTGGTTCGCGTCATTGATGGTTATGGTCTGGAAGCTGCTCATTTAGTCGGCATGTCTTTGGGGGGATTTCTTTCCCAGCTTGTAGCTCTCAAGTATCCGAAACGTGTGAAGAGCTTGACGCTGATTGCTTCAGAACGGCTTGCAGATGCAGATCCGGATATGCCCGCTTTTGATCCTGCCATCATTGAGTATCACCAACGGGCGGAATCGCTGGATTGGTCTGATAGAGATGCTGTCGTCGCGTATCAGGTCGGAGCGTGGCGAATCAACTCAGGTACTGCGCATGCTTTTGACGCTGAGAAGATACAAAACATCGCTGAGTTAAATTTTGATCGCACTCCGAATATCCTGACAACATTCAACCACACTACTTTAGGTGGTGGCGAGAGATGGCTCGGGAGATTAAATGAGATAGCTGTACCAACTTTGATCATTCACGGCACGGAGGATCCTGTACTTCCTTATGTGCATGGGTTGGCACTGAAAGATGCGATTCGTGGTTCAAAAATGCTGACACTCGAAGGCACGGGACATGAGTTGCATCATGAAGACTGGCCGAGGATTATCCAGGCGATTAAGGGGCAAACGTCATAGCTATCGGTTGCACCGTACAACAAGTTGCTGCACCGGAAAAATTACTCGCTGCGCTCGCAATTTTCCGGTGAGCAAGGCGTTAGCGCCCACAACGCATGTCTCTCGCACTCTTTGACTTCGATGGCACAATTACCACTCGCGAGACGATGCCGGATTTTGTGCGGCGGTCCGTGAGCCGACGTCGACTGCTTGTGGGACAACTGCTTCTGGCGCCGCTCGTGCTTGGGTATAAGATTGGGATCTTGTCTGGCACCCTGATCCGTCGCGTCATCGTTCGCTTCGCTTACAGCGGCATCCCGGCCTCGGTCCTGGAGGCCCAAGGTCGTGACTTCGCTCAGAGCTACCTGCCCAATACCCTCCGCGGCGAGGCAATGCAGCGCATCGCATGGCACAAAGCGCAGGGGCACAAGGTTGTCGTTGTTTCCGGCGGACTTGAGGCTTACTTGGAGCCGTGGTGCGACTCGCACGGCGTTGAGCTCATCTGTTCTTCCTTGCAACAGTCGGACGGAATCCTAACGGGCCGCTATGAAGGGCGGCAGTGCGTCTTGACGGAGAAGGCTCGCTTGGTCCGTGAGCGCTACGACCTGGCGACATATCCGACCATCTACGCGTACGGAGACACGCCGGAGGACCTGGATATGCTGGCCATTGCTACTAAGCAGTACTATCAGTGGCAAGAGGTTGGCGTCGCAGGTGGGCGCTAACAAGTCATTCAAGCCGACGCCGCTTCGCGGCGCGGCTTAATTCTGGTGTTAGACATCATGAGGGTAGCGGTGACCATCGAAATTTCGAACCAACTATCAGAGGTGCTAA
>NZ_JAMPSX010000069.1:0-1294 GCF_028484875.1 Providencia sp. PROV032 | reverse complement strand
TCATGCCAAATTCTATTGTATAAATCTCGCTCTAAAGGCCGAAAAAATCAGCGCTCGACACGGACTCATTGTCACCACCCGTCACCTAAAATCTACTCAGCGTCGGCAAAGGAGCCATGGGTTCTAGCAACTAACTTACCTGTTGAAATTCGAACACCCAAACAACTTGTTAATATCTATTCGAAGCGAATGCAGATTGAAGAAACCTTCCGAGACTTGAAAAGTCCTGCCTACGGACTAGGCCTACGCCATAGCCGAACGAGCAGCTCAGAGCGTTTTGATATCATGCTGCTAATCGCCCTGATGCTTCAACTAACATGTTGGCTTGCGGGCGTTCATGCTCAGAAACAAGGTTGGGACAAGCACTTCCAGGCTAACACAGTCAGAAATCGAAACGTACTCTCAACAGTTCGCTTAGGCATGGAAGTTTTGCGGCATTCTGGCTACACAATAACAAGGGAAGACTTACTCGTGGCTGCAACCCTACTAGCTCAAAATTTATTCACACATGGTTACGCTTTGGGGAAATTATGAGGGGATCTCTCAGCACTGAGCTAAGTTCTGTGGCGAATATATCAGCTTCAACGGCGAGCAGTCATTTATCTAAATTATTAGATTGCCAGCTAATCACAGTAGTAGCTCAAGGCAAGCATCGTTATTTTCGGCTAGCAGGAAAAGATATTGCTGAATTGATGGAAAGTATGATGGGGATCTCCTTAAACCATGGCGTACATGCCAAAGTTTCCACGCCAGTGCATTTACGAAAAGCACGTACTTGCTATGATCATTTAGCTGGCGAAGTTGCCGTTAAGATCTATGATTCCCTTTGTCAACAGCAATGGATCACTGAAAATGGTTCAATGATCACATTAAGTGGTATTCAATATTTTCATGAAATGGGAATTGACGTTCCTTCCAAACATTCACGTAAAATCTGTTGTGCGTGTTTAGATTGGAGTGAACGCCGTTTCCATTTAGGTGGGTACGTTGGAGCCGCATTATTTTCGCTTTATGAATCTAAAGGGTGGTTAACTCGACATCTTGGTTACCGTGAAGTTACCATCACGGAAAAAGGTTATGCTGCTTTTAAGACCCACTTTCACATTTAAGTTGTTTTTCTAATCCGCATATGATCAATTCAAGGCCGAATAAGAAGGCTGGCTCTGCACCTTGGTGATCAAATAATTCGATAGCTTGTCGTAATAATGGCGGCATACTATCAGTAGTAGGTGTTTCCCTTTCTTCTTTAGCGACTTGATGCTCTTGATCTTCCAATACGCAACCTAAAGTAAAA
>NZ_JAMPSX010000068.1:0-1117 GCF_028484875.1 Providencia sp. PROV032 | reverse complement strand
TGGCACTTCATAATTGGTCGGCTATATCATTTTTTTATTTATTATTATTGATTGAGTTTTCCAGCTCTACAGCTCTAAATTTAGTTGTGTAGATAGCGTTAAATTCAATATCAGATTCACTTAAAAAAACATGTGTTATTAGTTTATCGAGTGATATGTGCAGTGCTTTGCAGTAAAAAATTAAAAATTTTACTGTGAAATTGTGCTGACCCCTTTCATACCGAGATACCTGTTGTTGACTAATATTTAGTATTTCAGCTAATTCTGCTCCTGATAACGAATTTAAGATTCTTTCATTTCTTAAGAATAAGCCTAATTTTTCATTTATATCATTCATATATAACTCGCTGATTATTATGTTTTTATTTTTTTTGCAAAAAAAAACTGGTTAATGTCACGTCGAGATTTAAATCAAATATTGATTACAGGGGTTCTACATAGAGAGTCTTCTTCTTTGTTATAAATTTTCGTTATTCTTGTAAAGAATAATGCTATATCTGTATCTAAAATAATTAATGAATTTATTAGAGTATCGATATCAATTTTATTTACACATCGCTCATATCTAAATAATTGCTGCTCTGATTTGTTTATTAACTTAGCAAATTGCCCGAGATTATAGCCTGTTTCCTTTCTTAATTTTTTTAGTTCCTTGCCTACACACTCTGCATTATCCATTATCCATTATCACTCCTAAGTTGGGTTTTATTTTTATTTACTACATACTTGTAAAATGAAGCTTCACTAACATAAATCCCAGAAAAACTGATTTCATCTATAATGCTAGACCAGCTTCTCCCTTGTGCTTTTTGGATCATAATGTCGTGATACAAGTGATTTAGTATTTCCTCTGTTGTTACTTTTGGTTTTTTTTCGATAAATTTTTTTATTTTTTCTTTCATTTTTAATTTCTTAGGTAATTAAATGGTCCTTAGTTAAGGATAGATTAAATTTTAGATAAAAAAAGCCTAATGCCCCAATGTGGTACTAATCAAAATGGAGCGAAGCGACAACGTCATTCTGTCTTTGCTTTTCCCCATGATCGGTTATTGGGTCATGGCTTCTTAGCTCTTTAATCTCGCTAAGTCTGGTTAGGTTGGGCTTCTTTCAACACTTC
>NZ_JAMPSX010000067.1:0-1029 GCF_028484875.1 Providencia sp. PROV032 | reverse complement strand
TTTTTTTCGCAGGCGTCCAGCCGAAGAAAATAGCCAGAGGGCGGAGCCTTATGTCATTCATTTTCGTCCAGAAAATGAGTGGCATTGATACTGAAAGTATCATGGGGTGCAAGTTAGTAAAACTATGATTCTACCCATTATTTCACCCGTTATTCTGCCCGTTATACCTAAATTGGGTGCAATAACGGGTAAAGTAATAGGTAGAATAACAGGTGGATTAATGGGTAAGAAATAACACAACGTCATCTTGTGTCTATCTATTATTCTGTATCTTATTCTATGTATTATTCTACCTATTACAGACGAAATAGATAAAATAAGAGATAGAATAATAGATAGGATAATACATAAAATAATAGGTAAACCTAACGTCAGCGCACCTTTTCTTCGAGCTGTTTTAGCATCGAAATATCACCTAATAACCGTTGATTTTTACCTGTGAAAAAGATGATCGGACTGACATTTGCATTATCAATACTTCGGCTTAACTGAATTCCCATCGCCTGATAATCATCATCGTTTGTGCAATGGTATAACGCTAAAACAAGCTGACATTGTTCTGGAGTTCCGCATTCTATTGCCCAGCGGATCAACTCCGAAAAGGTCAATCCGTTCGGTTTCCAGTGTTTTTTATGCCGTGACGCTAACGCCTTAAATTTTTCACGCCCTTGATTATATTTTTCTGCCCCGATCACCGGATCTTCACAACGAACCCCTTGAACCGGTCGCTTATCAAATGACAATTCCCATAAATTTAATTCTTCGATGTATTCGTAATCTTCTGGCGATGCCAAACGAAATAATTGAGACATAGAGACACCCTCCGATCATGTGTGAACGGAGACAGTATAAGGCTTTCGAGAAATTCCGCTTCCTCGACGTGAAACAAGTTCACGCCTTGCGGCGAGCGTTGCGAATTGAATTTATGAGGTTTACCAAGCTCCAGATGTAACAAAGCCCCGTGACAGCATCACAGGGCTCTGGTACTCTAAATCTTGTGCATTCGTTGCTCAGATTAGACGTCGCAAT
>NZ_JAMPSX010000066.1:0-1065 GCF_028484875.1 Providencia sp. PROV032 | reverse complement strand
GAAGTGTCGAAAGAAGCCCAACCTAACCAAACTTAGCCAGATTAACGAGCTAAGAGACCATGACCCAATAACTGATCATGGAGAAAAGCAAAGACAAGATGAAGATGTCGCTTCGCTCCGTTTTGATTAGTACCACATTGGGGCATTAGGCGTTTTTTACCTAGATTTTATCGGTGAACAATAACACCTAAACTCTCAACAAGCTGAAGCGCCTGCTCTCCATCCAACTTCACTCCATCTAAATTAATTCGCCTTGCATCAAGCTCGCCAAGCGCCCCACCCGTTAAATCACAACCAGTAAAATCAGCCAAAGACCAATCAAACGATGAAAACTCCCCACAAGAAAGATCGGAGCCACGAAACACGGCGCCAGTTATCACAGTGCCATTCCAGCGATTTTCCCACAGTTCGCACTTTTCTAATATGACTCTAGAAAAATTAGCGTAACTAAGATTTGTCTTGGTTATATAAGCACTACAAAACCATGACCTTGTAGTTATCATATTCATAAAATTAGCCCCTCGAAAATCAGCTCCTTGAGCTAAACACTCACTAATTTCAAGACCTAAGGCGCTAATGTTTTTAAAATTACTCATTGATAAATCGCAGCTTTTAAAGCTAGCGTTTTTTAGTTTGGCTCTATTAAAATCACACCCTTCCAAGCTATTCCTGTCGTAAAAACTACAATCAACAAATTCAGTATCAGTTAAATCAACCCCTGAAAAATCACAATTTGAAAAGGCAATATTTTTAACTCTATTCCCCGTAAATTGATCTCGTGAAAACTTTTCATTGATAAAGTGCTTTTCCATACATGCTACACCTGGTTATTTATACAGTGCAATCATTGTACATTAATTTGAACAACCTTAAACTCTAGCTAAAATTGATTCATACAATCCCTTTTATGTTAAACGGGCGAGTTAGTTAGCAAAAACCTCCCGTTCATCCCCATTAAAGCCCCTCGAAACGATTTTAAGACACGATCACCCTATAAAACACCCAAATCTACGCTGAAAGTTTAGAACGGTTTTGCGGGCTTCTGAGTGCGTTTTTAACATCGTG
>NZ_JAMPSX010000065.1:0-2630 GCF_028484875.1 Providencia sp. PROV032 | reverse complement strand
TTATTAAACGGGACCGAATCATCCCGTAATGCTTATTATTGGCACTGTGTATTTAATGTTCTCACTGGAGAGTCCGCTGTGACGGCTATTTTTTCTAATGCCGAGTAAGTCACTGTACATTGGCCCGTTTTGCCTCCCCACTGAATGTGAATGCGCCCTGAATCCGGTAATCCACTCATGTATAGCTGGCCATTTGAGCCGACAATACCGGTGTTGATATCGCTATCGTCACTGTCTTCTGTAATTAATGTGGCTATTGCGCCAAACGGAGGCATTTTCCCAGTGTTCGATAAGTTAATCATCGCTTGATAACCCACTTTGGTCCTGAAGTGACGTTTAATCACCGCACCTTCTGTTGGGTACACCATCATGGACGTATCTTTAAATGTCGTATCATCCGGTAATGTATTAACGTTAACCGCGATTTGGTTAGCCGTGTTGCTGGCTAACTGAGGGATCACGGCATTACCAAAGCGGTCAAATTGTGCGCCCATGGTTAATGCGGCACCTTTTGCGCCATCCGCGGTAATGATAGCAATGGTGTCCCCAACGTTCGGGGCTAATGTCACGCCATCAGAATGCGCAACTAACCCACCACTGAGTGTTCCATTCATAGCGCGATTCGTATCGGAGTAGCTGTAACCTGCAGATAACGTGGCGTTATTACCGGAATACGTCCCGTTAACACTGCCTCCGTAGTTGCTGTTTCGGCTGTCATAGTTTTGATACAAGCCGTAGCTGAAGCGGTTGCTCATCGCACTGCCAGTTAAACCTGCTTGGTGGCGTGTATCACCGTGGTTATCAACGCTCATTCCGTAACGGGCACTCATGGTTTGCGCCATTTCACTGTTGGTTAACAGGCTCAACGGTACCGACACATCGAACGACACCACCCGGTTTTCTGGCCAGCTGTTGTTGTAGCTTTTCACGCGGTCAACCATGTAGGCCAAGCTATAAGAAACACCTCGGAAGTTGTTGTTATAGGACAATCCAACGGAGGTATTAGAGCTCTGCCCTCCCCAATAGGTATTTTTCGAGGCTCTCAGTGATAAGGAGCCATATGAATCAAAGGATTGGCTGATGGATGTCTGGAAACTGTAACGTTGACGTGAGCCCGTCCAAGGCGCCAAGCCATCTTTCAACTCATAACCCGCGTTGTTGTAATCCGAGAAAGAATAGAAGTTCTCGGTGGTATAACGCAGCGCCGTCAAGTCAAAGGAGGTTCCCGTAGAAAGCAAGCTTTTCGAATAACGAATACGGTAAGACTGCCCTTTTAGGTTTTTCCCTGAGAATTTGGCATCGGAATGCGTAATGTCCGTGGACAGCGCCCCAAGCACGCCCAGTGACAAGCCAATACCGCCCACCACTGAGTTATAGCCGTTAGAGACCAGTAACCCACCATAGGTGGTGATATTATGAGGCAGACCAACACTAAATGAACCGAGTGCAAAGGTTTTACGCTCAGAGTCCACCGTTATTCCACCATTGTAGCGTCCTGCAGAAACCTCGTAGTTGTACGAACCTTGGCGCTCCATCATAGGCAGTGAAGAGTAGGCTTGGGTGAAGACAGTTTGTTTGCCATCTTCTTCTTCCACGGTCACTTCCATGTCCCCCGCCAACCCGCTGGCTGGGATATCACGAATAATAAAACGGCCTGGTGCGACGAAGGTTTGGTAAACCACGCTACCGTTTTGGCGCACGGTGACGGTGGCATTGGTGTTAGCAAAACCTTCAACCACAGGAGCAAACCCTTGCATGCTGCTAGGGTCGAGTTGTGGGTTAGATTTCAGCGTTGCCCCTTTCATGGGAATGGAGTCAAAGATATTGCCCCCTGTTGAAATCTCACCAGCGCGAAAGGTAGATTTAATCGCATTAATGGTGCGATAAACATACGTATTGGTGAAGTTGGAATCACTGTTGCTTGAGTCCCCACTGCTTTTACTGTAGTTGTACAGGTAGCTGGTTCTCAGGCGCCATGCACCCACGTTGATCCCTGCATTTAAGTTAGCAAATAGGGAATCATTGGTACTGGATTTTTGGTTATGTTGAGCTAACTGACGGTTATTACTGTAGTTAAAGACATAGTCCATGACTAACGCAGTCACACCGTCATCACGCAATTCAGGGGGAATATAGCCTGCGAAATTAGGCACCATCGCAATTTGTGGCACGGATAAATTCACGGTTAATGTTTGAGCATCAAACGTGATAGTCGCATCGGCAATATAGTCCGACAGTTTTGCAATCTTAACCTCTTCGCCAAGATCTCTTAATTTAGGTAATGCAGAGGTATTCACCCCCAGTTTTTTCAGCTCACCCACGGTAAATACAGGGATAATTTGGCCATCGGGTTGTTTATCAAAGGCAATATTGAATTCCCCGGAAGGGACCAAATTGACATTCACCATGACATCGTATTTACCCGGCGTTAGAGTATTGCTATTAGCGAAGTCATTTAAATCGAGCTGAGAAACATCAATCCCGCTCCCATGCATTAATAAGCCTGGGTCAAAATATGATTCGGCAGGCGAGAAAGAGGGCGCCATTGCATAGCAGCAAAGAAAAACCTCTAATGCAATTATGTTTAATTTCATCCCTTTCACTGCATCACCTTTTGTTATTTATTGTTG
>NZ_JAMPSX010000064.1:0-2835 GCF_028484875.1 Providencia sp. PROV032 | reverse complement strand
CCTCAGCAATCATATTTTTAAATTATATAACTCCCAACTGAGCTTTTGCTCCAACGATAAGGCTTTCATTTTGAGTTTCTAAGGCAAATAAACCATACATCAAAGGAGAGGCCGCTGCTCTTTCTAAAGTCTGTTCATATAGTTTATTCCAAACTTTACCCCCTAGTTTTTCATACTCGATGATTAGAGTTTTGAGGCTTTCTTCTCCAAACAAAGTTACATGCCCAGCAAAATCAATCGCTGGGTCATCTATATGGGCTGTTGACCAATCAATAACGCCTGAAACAGCTCCATCCTTTGAAGCTAGTACATGCCCAGCATATAAATCGCCATGTATAAATTGGGTGAAATCTGCCCATAGAACATCATTATCCAACCATTTTCTGTAGCGGGTTTCCAATTGCTCACTTATACCAATTTCAGATTTTACTAACTGCAAATTGTTTGCTATTTCAGGTCTTAAATCTGAAGGTTTCATAATTTTCAAATCATTTTCCCGAACTTCTTTTTCAGGAATACTATGGATTTCAAATAAGGTTTTTGCCAAAGATGTTATGTATTTCGGGCTATCTTTGTCCATATTCCAAATTATTTCATAGGTTTCAGCATCCAAATTTAAAACAGGATTATCTTTAAGTATGGGATAAGCCACTAATTCTGTAGATGAAATTCTCCAATCAGGAACCTCTACAGAAAGATGTTTTTTTACCAATTCTAAAATGCGTTTTTCTTTCTTGATTTGTTCCCTCATGCCATCACGACGAGGAATACGCAGCAACCATTGTTGCCCCTTTGTATCAAGAGCAAAAACGACCTTAAAATCAATGCCCATTTCATTGAAATTCATTTTGTCCGTAAGCAACAAGCCGTGTGCTTCAGCAAGTGATTGAATATCTTGAATTGTCATTTTTAATTTCCTTTAAAGAGTTCAATAATTAATGTTCGGATTAGATTGGCTATCATTAACAATCTCTCTCAAAAGTCTTGATGATTTTGTGGTCTTTGATCTCGTAGATAATGTCA
This sequence comes from Providencia sp. PROV032, assembly GCF_028484875.1. NCBI lineage: Bacteria > Pseudomonadati > Pseudomonadota > Gammaproteobacteria > Enterobacterales > Morganellaceae > Providencia > Providencia sp. PROV032. The sequence goes on along the minus strand of NZ_JAMPSX010000064.1, from coordinate 1,812 downwards.
GCAATATTATCGACCAATTGCTTGTCATGAGATACGAAGATAATAGTTCCTGCATAGGACTTCATCATTGTTTCTAATGCGGCAATACTTTTTAGGTCAAGATAGTTTCCTGGTTCATCCATAAGCAAAATATTATATTTTCCTAAAAGCATTTTGGATAAAAGCAGTTTGATGATTTCACCTCCCGATAAGTCGGATAAGTTTTTTTGAATATCATTCGCTCCGATCCCCATTGAAGCCAATACTGCACGAATTTCCGCAACTGTGTACTCGCACTCTTCCTGCATAAAGGAGAGCACAGATTTATGCGTGTTAAATTTATATCCTGTTTGTGTAAAGTAGCCAATTTCAGCTTTTGGAGATATGGTTAATCCATCAGCACGTTCTGATATCATTTTTAACAAGGACGTTTTCCCTGTTCCATTCGATCCAGTTATAGCGACTTTAGCGCCAAGCGGTATTATAAAGTTAGCGTCATCAAAGATAGTACGGCTACCAAATTTTAAGCTCAGACCATCTGCCGTAATCGGGAACTTATTGTGCAGTTCTAGGGCTGAACTTTGACGAAAACGAATAGAACGCAAATGCTCTGGTGCTTGAATATCTTCTAATGCAGCCAAACGCTTTTCCATACTCTTAGCTGCCTGATACAGTTTTCTTTGCTTGGTGCCAGTCATTTTTGCATGCCCAAGTCGTCCAGCACTTTCGGTAGAGTTTTTGGATTTTTCTCCTTTTTTCTTATTGTCTAATCGATTAGCTTGCTGGCGTTTTTCTTGCACAGCAGATTCTAATCGCTCCCGTTCCTTCATCATCAGCTCATATTCTACGGCTTGGTGTTGTCGCTCTTCTTCTTTTTGACGCAAGTAATCCGAGTAACCACCCCAATATTCCGTAATTTTACCGTCTTTTAACTCCCATATCTTGTCTACAACCATATCAAGAAAATATCGGTCATGACTGATAACAAGTAATGCTCCATCAAATGCTTTAAGTTGACCAATAAGTAGATCTATTCCATTGAGATCAAGGTGGCTGGTTGGTTCATCCGCTAGAATGCCATGTACTTGTTGGGAAAATGCGGCAGCAATTTTTGCACGAGTTTCCTCTCCGCCACTCATTGTGTCGTTTTGTACATTGGAAACACCAAGGCGAGATAACATTGCCCGGTCTTCGACCGTTTCTATTTCGATTCCGCCCAGTTGGCTGATATGTGCAAAATCACCAAAACGCTGTAATGTCGCTTCGGCTAAAACAATTTCGCCATTAAGTACTTTGAGTAAACTACTCTTTCCTGCTCCGTTATCACCCACAAGACCAATACGGTCATAAGAGTGAATTTCCAATTCATCAATATCCAAAACATCACGCCCAGCATAATCCAAGCGTATGTTTCTCGCTTTAATAATTAAACTCATTTTTATTTACTCCTGTTTAGCTCTTGAAATTTTTTATGCAGCAAACAGGATTTAGGTGAAAACAAAAGCTAGCATCACAGTGTCCTCCCAAAAAAAAAGCTATTCATCCACAGGGTGGACAAATAGCTAGTCAATTAAGTTATAACTGGAAACTATGCACTAAAAGCATACTTATAAATTAAGCATACTTTTACTTTATATATCCGCATATATTCTTAAAGACACAACAAAAGCCCACCATTATAAAATAGTGTCACTATGCAAATAGTTGTGTCTTAACGAATGCGGATAGAATGCATAAACTTACCTAAAAAATAAAATTCAGTTTTATGATAACTTTACTGTTAAAAGAAGTCTAGACAACCTTGTTTTATGCTTGGATATAAGGCTTATTTTA
>NZ_JAMPSX010000063.1:0-3184 GCF_028484875.1 Providencia sp. PROV032 | reverse complement strand
TTTCGGGTTGTGAGGTTAAGCGACTAAGCGTACACGGTGGATGCCTAGGCAATCAGAGGCGATGAAGGACGTGCTAATCTGCGATAAGCGTCGGTAAGGTGATATGAACCGTTACAACCGACGATTTCCGAATGGGGAAACCCAGTGCAATTCGTTGCACTATCGTTTGATGAATACATAGTCAAACGAAGCGAACCGGGGGAACTGAAACATCTCAGTACCCCGAGGAAAAGAAATCAACCGAGATTCCCCTAGTAGCGGCGAGCGAACGGGGAGCAGCCCAGAGTCTTAATCAGCATTAGCATCAGGAGAACGGTCTGGAAAGTCCGGCAGTAAAGGGTGATAGCCCCGTATCCGAAGGTGTTAGTGTTGTGAACTCGACGAGTAGGGCGGGACACGTGTTATCCTGTCTGAATATGGGGGGACCATCCTCCAAGGCTAAATACTCCTGATTGACCGATAGTGAACCAGTACCGTGAGGGAAAGGCGAAAAGAACCCCGGCGAGGGGAGTGAAATAGAACCTGAAACCGTGTACGTACAAGCAGTGGGAGCCTTGATTTATCAGGGTGACTGCGTACCTTTTGTATAATGGGTCAGCGACTTATATTCTGTAGCAAGGTTAACCGTATAGGGGAGCCGTAGGGAAACCGAGTCTTAACTGGGCGAATGAGTTGCAGGGTATAGACCCGAAACCCGGTGATCTAGCCATGGGCAGGTTGAAGGTTGGGTAACACTAACTGGAGGACCGAACCGACTAATGTTGAAAAATTAGCGGATGACTTGTGGCTGGGGGTGAAAGGCCAATCAAACCGGGAGATAGCTGGTTCTCCCCGAAAGCTATTTAGGTAGCGCCTCGTGAACTCATCTTCGGGGGTAGAGCACTGTTTCGACTAGGGGGTCATCCCGACTTACCAACTCGATGCAAACTACGAATACCGAAGAATGTTATCACGGGAGACACACGGCGGGTGCTAACGTTCGTCGTGAAGAGGGAAACAACCCAGACCGCCAGCTAAGGTCCCAAAGTCATAGTTAAGTGGGAAACGAAGTGGGAAGGCTCAGACAGCCAGGATGTTGGCTTAGAAGCAGCCATCATTTAAAGAAAGCGTAATAGCTCACTGGTCGAGTCGGCCTGCGCGGAAGATGTAACGGGGCTAAACTATGCACCGAAGCTGCGGCAGCGATATTTAGATATTGTTGGGTAGGGGAGCGTTCTGTAAGCCTGTGAAGGTGTACTGTGAGGTATGCTGGAGGTATCAGAAGTGCGAATGCTGACATAAGTAACGATAATGCGGGTGAAAAACCCGCACGCCGGAAGACCAAGGGTTCCTGTCCAACGTTAATCGGGGCAGGGTGAGTCGACCCCTAAGGCGAGGCAGAAATGCGTAGTCGATGGGAAACGGGTTAATATTCCCGTACTGGTGATAATTGCGATGGGGGGACGGAGAAGGCTAGGCTATCCGGGCGACGGTTGTCCCGGTTTAAGAATGTAGGCAGGTGAATTAGGCAAATCCGGTTCACTATATGCTGAGGTTCGATGACGAGTCACTACGGTGATGAAGTAGCTCATGCCCCGCTTCCAGGAAAAGCCTCTAAGCTCTAGATTATCATTAATCGTACCCCAAACCGACACAGGTGGTCAGGTAGAGAATACTCAGGCGCTTGAGAGAACTCGGGTGAAGGAACTAGGCAAAATGGTGCCGTAACTTCGGGAGAAGGCACGCTGGCGCTAGGTGAAGTCCCTTGCGGATGGAGCTGAAGCCAGTCGCAGATACCAGCTGGCTGCAACTGTTTATTAAAAACACAGCACTGTGCAAACACGAAAGTGGACGTATACGGTGTGACGCCTGCCCGGTGCTGGAAGGTTAATTGATGGGGTTATCCGTAAGGAGAAGCTCTTGATCGAAGCCCCAGTAAACGGCGGCCGTAACTATAACGGTCCTAAGGTAGCGAAATTCCTTGTCGGGTAAGTTCCGACCTGCACGAATGGCGTAATGATGGCCAGGCTGTCTCCACCCGAGACTCAGTGAAATTGAACTCGCTGTGAAGATGCAGTGTACCCGCGGCAAGACGGAAAGACCCCGTGAACCTTTACTATAGCTTGACACTGAACATTGAGCCTTGATGTGTAGGATAGGTGGGAGGCTTCGAAGCGTGGACGCCAGTCTGCGTGGAGCCAACCTTGAAATACCACCCTTTAATGTTTGATGTTCTAACGTAGCCCCGTTATCCGGGGTGCGGACAGTGTCTGGTGGGTAGTTTGACTGGGGCGGTCTCCTCCCAAAGAGTAACGGAGGAGCACGAAGGTTGGCTAAGCATGGTCGGACATCATGCGGTTAGTGCAAAGGCATAAGCCAGCTTGACTGCGAGAGTGACGGCTCGAGCAGGTACGAAAGTAGGTCTTAGTGATCCGGTGGTTCTGAATGGAAGGGCCATCGCTCAACGGATAAAAGGTACTCCGGGGATAACAGGCTGATACCGCCCAAGAGTTCATATCGACGGCGGTGTTTGGCACCTCGATGTCGGCTCATCACATCCTGGGGCTGAAGTAGGTCCCAAGGGTACGGCTGTTCGCCGTTTAAAGTGGTACGCGAGCTGGGTTTAGAACGTCGTGAGACAGTTCGGTCCCTATCTGCCGTGGGCGTTGGAAGATTGAAAGGGGCTGCTCCTAGTACGAGAGGACCGGAGTGGACGCACCACTGGTGTTCGGGTTGTCATGCCAATGGCATTGCCCGGTAGCTAAGTGCGGAAGAGATAACCGCTGAAAGCATCTAAGCGGGAAACTTGCCTTGAGATGAGTCTTCCCTGACCCTTTAAGGGTCCTAAAGGAACGTTTAAGACTAAGACGTTGATAGGTTGGGTGTGTAAGCATAGCGATATGTTGAGCTAACCAATACTAATGAACCGTGAGGCTTAACCTGACAACACCGAAGGTGTTTTAGAGAGATTGGGTTGTTTTTGATAGTGAGTGAGAAGCCGAAAGGTGAAGGACACACAGCTTGTTTGAGATTGACGTTTTGGTTTAGTGAATAAAAAGCTAAACGGGAACAAACAGAATTTGTCTGGCGGCAATAGCGCGGTGGTCCCACCTGACCCCATGCCGAACTCAGCAGTGAAACGCCGTAGCGCCGATGGTAGTGTGGGGTCTCCCCATGTGAGAGTAGGGAACTGCCAGACATTAAA
>NZ_JAMPSX010000062.1:0-3527 GCF_028484875.1 Providencia sp. PROV032 | reverse complement strand
CCGTAAGCTGCACCTCAAACCCCCGGATCAGGCTCTCCAGGCCATGCAGAAAGGCCTGCTCACCATCATCACTGTCCATAATCTGCAGCGCTTCCCGCAATAGCGGCGGCAGGTTTTCGTCCGGTGCTGCAGGGCGGTCGGTCAGGGCGGCAGTATGCTCCTGCTGCTCCAGTACGGCACCAAGGGTAAAATGACTGACCGCTGAAATCGCATATAACCCGTCGCGCAGTGAAAAGCCGTTTTCTGTCATAAAGCGTAACTGGGTTTCCACCGTATCATACTGTTTTTCATCAGGGCGGGTGCCGAGGTGCACTTTTGCCCCGTCACGGTAACGCAGCAGCGCCCGGCGGAAACTCATTGCATTATTGCGCAGAAATGACTGCCAGGATTCCCCCGCCGCAGGCAGTGAATAATCATGATGACGCGCCAGGATCTCCACCGCCAGCGCATCCAGTAACGCCCGTTTATTTTTCACATGCCAGTAAAGTGTCGGCTGTTCTATTCCCAGCTTCTGCGCCAGCTTGCGGGTCGTCAGCCCGTCAATCCCTGTCTCATTCAGCAGTTCCAGTGCCGCATCAATAACCGATTCTCTGTTCAGCCGTGCCATGACCGTCTCCTCCGATTTTCAGATTGACACTCTATCATTGATAGGGATATATTCCAACTCTATCAATGATAGGGAATTAACACAGGATCTGAAAAATGAATAAACCCGCTGTCATCGCGCTGGTGATTACACTGCTGGACGCGATGGGAATTGGTCTGATCATGCCGGTATTACCGTCACTGCTGCGGGAATATCTCCCGGAAGCGGATGTGGCAAACCATTACGGCATTCTGCTGGCGCTGTATGCGGTGATGCAGGTCTGTTTTGCTCCGCTACTGGGCAGATGGTCAGATAAGCTGGGGCGCAGACCGGTGCTGCTGTTATCCCTGGCGGGTGCCGCGTTTGATTACACACTGCTGGCACTGTCCAATGTGCTGTGGATGTTGTATCTCGGGCGGATTATCTCCGGGATCACTGGTGCCACCGGCGCGGTTGCGGCTTCGGTAGTGGCGGACAGCACGGCGGTCAGCGAGCGTACCGCCTGGTTCGGCCGTCTCGGTGCGGCCTTTGGTGCCGGGCTGATTGCCGGGCCGGCTATCGGCGGACTGGCGGGGGATATCTCACCGCATCTGCCGTTTGTCATTGCGGCAATACTGAATGCCTGCACCTTTCTGATGGTCTTTTTTATCTTTAAACCGGCGGTACAGACAGAAGAAAAACCGGCGGAGCAGAAACAAGAAAGCGCAGGTATCAGCTTTATCACACTGCTTAAACCTCTGGCGCTGTTGCTGTTTGTCTTTTTTACCGCGCAGCTTATCGGGCAGATCCCGGCCACTGTCTGGGTATTGTTTACGGAGAGCCGCTTTGCCTGGGACAGCGCGGCGGTCGGTTTTTCACTGGCGGGACTCGGGGCGATGCATGCACTGTTTCAGGCGGTGGTTGCCGGGGCGCTGGCAAAACGGCTGAGTGAGAAAACCATTATTTTCGCCGGATTTATTGCCGATGCCACCGCGTTTTTACTGATGTCTGCTATCACTTCCGGATGGATGGTGTATCCGGTCCTGATCCTGCTGGCAGGCGGCGGAATTGCACTGCCTGCATTGCAGGGCATTATCTCTGCCGGGGCATCGGCGGCAAATCAGGGAAAACTACAGGGTGTGCTGGTCAGCCTGACCAATCTGACCGGCGTGGCGGGCCCGCTGCTGTTTGCTTTTATTTTCAGTCAGACACAGCAGAGTGCGGACGGTACGGTGTGGCTGATTGGCACGGCACTGTACGGTCTGCTGCTGGCAATCTGTCTGCTGATCAGAAAACCGGCACCGGTGGCGGCCACCTGCTGACCGGCGCTATACAGGCAGCGCTGTTGTGCGGTATGGTGGACGGCATTCGTGCTTATCGCCTGCCATGATAAGCCTCAGACACAGAGGAACCGTTATGAAATCACGCGCAGCAGTCGCCTTCGGGCCGGGTTTACCCCTTGAAATTGTTGAAATTGATGTGGCACCGCCGAAGAAAGGTGAAGTGCTGGTGAAAATCAGTCACACCGGGGTATGCCATACCGATGCCTACACGCTTTCCGGTGATGATCCGGAAGGTCTGTTCCCGGTGGTGCTCGGCCATGAAGGTGCCGGGGTGGTGGTTGAGGTCGGTGAGGGCGTGACCAGTGTGAAACCGGGCGACCATGTGATCCCGCTGTACACCGCCGAGTGCGGCGAGTGTGATTTCTGTACCTCCGGTAAAACCAACCTCTGTGTTGCCGTCCGCGAAACCCAGGGCAAAGGCGTGATGCCGGACGGCACCAGCCGTTTTTCGTATAACGGTCAGCCGCTCTATCACTATATGGGCTGCTCGACATTCAGCGAATATACCGTTGTGGCGGAAGTATCACTGGCGAAAATCAATCCGCAGGCCAATGCGGAGCAGGTTTGCCTGCTCGGCTGCGGCGTGACCACCGGGATCGGCGCGGTACACAATACCGCGAAGGTACAGGAAGGGGATTCTGTGGCGGTATTCGGCCTCGGCGGTATCGGGCTGGCCGTGGTGCAGGGCGCACGTCAGGCAAAAGCGGGGCGCATCTTTGCCATCGATACCAATCCATCCAAGTTTGAGCTGGCAAAACAGTTCGGCGCCACAGACTGCATTAATCCCAATGATTATGACAAACCTGTTCAGCAGGTGCTGGTCGAAATGACCAAATGGGGTGTGGATCATACCTTTGAATGTATCGGCAATGTCAATGTGATGCGGTCGGCGCTGGAAAGTGCGCACCGTGGCTGGGGGCAGTCGGTAATTATCGGGGTGGCGGGTGCCGGAAAAGAGATTTCAACCCGTCCGTTCCAGCTGGTGACCGGCCGGGTCTGGAAAGGCACGGCGTTCGGCGGCGTGAAAGGGCGTACCCAGTTGCCGGGAATGGTGGAAGATGCCATGAGCGGCAAAATCGAGCTGGCGCCGTTTGTCACGCACACCATGGAACTGGATAAAATCAATGAAGCTTTTGATTTGATGCACGACGGCAAATCCATCCGCACAGTCATTCATTACTGATAACGTATTCAGGGAGATACTATGGAACGGATTGAACATCACGTCTGTTTCGGCGGCAGCCAGGAAGTCTGGCGTCACCACTCTGCGGTGACCGGCACGCCGATGACTTTTTCCGTGTTTCTGCCGCCGCAGGCAAAAACAGAGAAATGTCCTGTGCTGTACTGGCTTTCCGGGCTGACCTGCAACGAGCAGAATTTTATCACCAAAGCCGGGGCACAGCGTTACGCAGCGGAACACGGCCTGGTGATTGTCGCGCCGGATACCAGTCCGCGCGGCAGTCAGGTGGCGGATGATAAAGAGTACGATCTCGGCCAGGGTGCCGGGTTTTATGTCAATGCCACACAGGAGCCGTGGAAAGCGCATTATCAGATGTATGATTATATTCTGAATGAGCTGCACACCCTGGTAAGCGGGCATTTCGGCACATCGGAAAAAC
>NZ_JAMPSX010000061.1:0-3622 GCF_028484875.1 Providencia sp. PROV032 | reverse complement strand
AAAGGAGCTGCAAAGGCTTTAGAGCGCAGCATTGACGTTGTGCATAGCAAACTGAACACCGCAGGTTTAACGCCAGAAGAAATGCAAAAGCTGCAACTACAGCTTGATGCTTTGAAGGCACAGCATGACGTTGCACTGGGGCGGCTGATGGTTGAAGCTGCAAAGAAACAGCAAATCTAAGCAGTACCAGGAACAGAAAGGGCGGCCAGTTGGCCGCCTTTTTTGTTTGCGCTGAAACTGTCTTGTTTTGTCGCGTATGTCCTAAGACTTGCGACAAGTTACCGTCCTGCTGTTTACCAGGCGTTGCCGTGTCGCGTGTTTTAGTTGCATATAATGAACACATGCGACTAAAACCGGAGACAGTACACAATGAACAAAAACACCACTACTGGCCTGCTGTTGGGCTATGCCCGAGTCAGTACCGACGACCAGGACTTAACCAATCAAAGGGCCGAGCTGCAAGCCGCTGGCTGCACTAAGCTATTTTCTGAAAAGTTCACCGGAACCCAGCGCAACCGCCCGGAGCTGGCCCGGTTGCTCGATCACCTACGCCCCGGCGATGTTGTGACCGTTACCCGGCTAGACCGCCTGGCTCGCAGCACCCGCGACCTGCTGGACATAGCCGAGCAACTACAAACAAAAGGAGCCGGTTTGCGGTCACTTGCGGAGCCGTGGGCAGACACCACAACCCCAGCCGGTCGGATGGTCTTAACCGTATTTGCAGGCATAGCCGAGTTTGAGCGGTCACTGATTATTGACCGTACCAGGCAAGGCCGTGAAGCCGCGAAAGCGCGAGGTGTGAAGTTTGGCCCGCGCCCTACCCTTACAGAAACACAGATCACGCACGCACGCGAACTGATCGACCAGGAAGGCTATAGCGTGAGGGAAGTAGCCGCCATATTGGGCGTGCATCGTTCAACCCTATATAGAGCCATTGAGCGTAGCGAAAGCACAGAAAGCATTAAATAAAGATTTACGACGTTCTGTAATTCTGTAATTGTGCTTGTACGGAAGTCTGTAAAGTCGTATAATCGCAGACACACAAAACCGTAAAGGATGAAGCCATGATTATCGGAGTTTTGAACCAAAAGGGCGGGGTCGGTAAAACCACTCTATCAGTGAACATTGCAGCAGCACTTGCACATAGCGGGGCGCGAGTTTTGCTAATCGACGCAGACCCACAGGGCAGCTCACTAGATTGGTCGGCAGCCCGAGAAGGCGACCCGATTTTTTCAGTCGTAGGCTTGCCCCGCGCATCGGTACATAAAGAGATTGGCCAAGTTGGCCAAGGGTACGACCACATCATCATTGACGGCCCGCCCCGTGTCACTGACCTGGCGCGTAGCGCGATTATGGCGAGCGACCTGGTACTGATACCAGTACAGCCCTCACCTTATGACGTGTGGGCCGCTGATGAAGTTGTGAAGCTGATTCAAGAGGCCACCGTATATAAAGAAAACCTTAAATCTGCATTTGTGGTTAATCGTAAAATCGCAAATACAGCAATAGGCAGAGACGTAGGCGAAGCGTTGGCCGCTTATGAAATGCCAATCCTCACGTCAACAGTAACGCAGCGCGTTATTTATGCCGAAGCGGCGGCCCAGGGTAAAGCGGTTTTTGAGATTGACACAGTAGGCCCGGCAGCAGCGGAAATTGCCGCCTTGGTAGCTGAAATTTTGGAGTTTGCAAAATGAGTGGGAAGAAAATTCAAATCGGAGCAAAACCGACAAACACAGCAGCAGCGACAGTAGCGGCTGATGATTGGGTACAGAACCGAGATACTGCGCCCATCGAAAAAGAGCCAATGAAGCGGCTAACTATAGACATACCGGAAAGCCTGCATCGAGCAATCAAGATGCACTGCGTTGAGAGTGGAACATCAATCGCTGATGAAGTCAGAGCACTACTTTTACAGAAATTCGTAAATCAGTAAATCAGTAAATACGATTTTACACAAGGTTGATTTTGTGGCGACAATGTTCAACTTTGGTTGTCAGGCGGGAGAACTTAAGGCATGATTACGGATATAGATTCGATAGGTATTGTCACGCCGGTGGCTTTCAAAGAAATGTTAGCTACTGGTAACGTAGAAAGCGCATCTATCCAGGTTTCGGAAAAAGGCTTAATTATTGTCTTGCAGCTTGGCGCAAGTACCAGAATTTTAGGCCGGTCGAGAGGTGGAGCGCGTTGCTTTCATAGTGTGGACGGTGCAGCATCCGTGCTGTTACAGCATGGAATCTATCAGTTTAACGTCGATGTGGAGGGCTGGTTGCCGCGCACGTTGACAAGAAATAAAGGGAGGTCTTTGCTAGGAAAAGCTAGCGATGATCTTTAGAAAAGCAAAAGCCCCGTTGGGCAACGGGGCTTTGCAGAAACACGGGTCAAAAGCCTTGCAGGGCCAAATGACACGACCGTCGTAGAAAAAACGGGTTTAGCTAAACATTATTCTACGGCCTTGTTTCTGCTTTGACAAGTCTTGTGCATATAGCACAGGCGGACAAAGGACGGACATGGCAGCAGTAGAACAGCTATCACTATTCGACCGGGCGGAAGAAGCCAGGGCATACCACGACCCAGCGCGAGCTGGTTTTTTCTCTATCCTTGTCGATGTGAACGGCGACAAGCGGCAGTCATCACACCGCTTGATTGAAATGCCCACCGTCCTGGAGCTTATCGACAAAAGCCGTGACACCTGGCTAACACAAGCCGAATTTATCCGCCCGAATCGTCGGGTAGTGAACCTTGCCCGGCTTGGTCTGCTGTTTGCTGACCTGGACACATACCGCACCCCTTGGGCCAAAGGCCGTACACCAGAACAACTGGCGGCATCCGTTTTGTATCACTGCGCCCAGGAAGGCATCCCCACACCCTCGATGCTGATTTTCAGCGGTCGGGGCATACAAGCCAAATGGCTGCTAGACGGCACGATACCGCGCCAAGCATTGCCCCGCTGGAACGCTTGCCAAAAGTACCTTATTGACCGCTTGCGGCCCGTAGGCGCGGACGTAGCCGCGAAAGATGCAAGCCGGGTGCTTCGCCTGGTCGAAACCGTCAACAGCAAAAGCGGCGAGATTTGCCGGGTTGTCCACGTTGAAAACGGGCCGGACGGCCAGCCGGTGCGCTACAGTTTTGAGTACCTTGCAGAAATGCTGCTGCCAGTGGCTCGCTGGACGATTGAACAGCAACGCCAGGAGCGTGCAGAACGTAGGCAGTTAAAGCTGTTGTCCGGTGCTAAAACCGACAACTTGCGCGGATTCAGCGGCAGGCAATTAGCCTGGCACCGACTCGAAGATTTACGCAAGCTGGCCACCTTGCGCGGCGGTGTGAGCGAAGGCGAGCGTATGCAGCACCTTTTCTGGCGTCTTAACTTCCTACTGCTATCTGGTGCAACCCATAGCAGCCAGATGTATTACGAAGCAAAAGCCCTGGCCGGTGAGCTGGCCCCAACCTGGGCTTATCGTGACAAGGAGCTGATGACGCTCTACAGCAAGGCCAAAGCCTACGAGAAGGGCGAAAAAATCAGCTTTGCCGGTCGAGAGTTCGCACCGCTGTACACGCCAAAGAACGACACGCTAATTAACCTTTTCCAAATCACAGATGACGAACAGCGCGAACTAAAAAC
>NZ_JAMPSX010000060.1:0-3751 GCF_028484875.1 Providencia sp. PROV032 | reverse complement strand
TAGGACGGGTTAAATGAATTCGTAAGCATCACCAAATAACTGCTCCGATTTAGCTCCGCGTTCATTACAAAACCGTTCTCTGGCTATTTTGGCCATTTCAAAACGACCTGCAATATAGATATCATGGCTTGATAAGTCACCAAAATCCTCAAGCACTGCACTAAGAACCGTTCCTGTCCTTCCTCGCCATAGTTCATCTGGCTGTTCTACAACAGGGGTGATCTTTAAATTAGGATAACTTTCACTAAGCGCCTGTAGTTCACCAAGATCATATAAGTGCTCCAATTGACGACCGCCCCAATAGAACGTTATGTCACGATTTGGGTTTTCAGCTAATGCCGCTAGCAATACAGAGTGGGTATAGGAAAAACCAGTTCCACCTGCAATTAAAATCATTGCGTTACTGCTATTTTCCCGAAACCAAGCTTTACCGTGAGGAATGTCAATATTTATACGTTTTTGATCCAAAATTCGATCCATTACAGCCATTGCGTATAAATTAATCTCAGAAGCACCAATATGTAATTCAATCGTTTCTTTATTATTTGGGGTAGAAGCCATTGAGAATGGTCGTTTGTCACGCTCATCCATCACGACCATCAAATATTGGCCTGCTTTAAAATGAAAAGGACCATCTGGCAACAAAATCACCCGATAAACCGTATCCGTGATAGATTCAACAGATGTTACTTTACAGCTTAAAGTTGCCATGGTTTCCCTCTTATTTTTTATCAAAAATATTTAATTGTTCCCAAATATCATCAATGCGAGATTTAACGCTCTCTGTCATTACGATAGGACGCCCCCACTCACGATCTGTCTCACCTGGCCATTTATTGGTAGCATCAAGCCCCATTTTTGAACCTAACCCTGAGACAGGAGAAGCGAAGTCGAGATAATCTATGGGTGTGTTTTCCATCATCACCGTGTCACGAGCTGGGTCCATTCGTGTGGTAATTGCCCAGATAACATCTTTCCAATCTCGTGCATTAATATCATCATCACAAACAATAACAAATTTAGTGTACATGAATTGGCGCAGGTATGACCAGACCCCCATCATGACCCTTTTGGCATGTCCTGCATATTGTTTTTTCATTGTCACTACAGCAAGACGGTATGAACATCCTTCTGGTGGAAGATAAAAATCAACAATTTCAGGAAATTGCTTTTGAAGAATAGGGACAAGGACCTCGTTTAACGCTTCGCCTAATACTGCAGGCTCATCGGGTGGTCTTCCTGTATAAGTTGAGTGATAAATTGCATCGCGGCGTTGAGTCACATGAGTCACGGTAAATACAGGGAAAGTATCGATTTCATTATAGTAACCAGTATGGTCACCATAAGGGCCTTCAGGGGCCATTTCGCCCGGCTCAATATACCCTTCTAAAATAATTTCGGCGCCTGCGGGAACTTCGAGGTCATTCGATATGCATTTAACAACCTCAGTCTTATTACCGCGCAGTAACCCCGCAAAAGCATATTCTGATAATGTGTCCGGGACTGGTGTGACCGCGCCTAAAATGGTTGCGGGGTCTGCGCCAAGTGCGACAGCAACAGGAAATTTTTCGCCTGGATGAGCTTGGCACCATTCTTGAAAATCCAAAGCACCACCGCGATGGGATAGCCAACGCATAATGACTTTATTTTTTCCAAGAACTTGCTGACGATAAATACCTAAATTTTGCCTTTCTTTATGAGGGCCTTTAGTGACTGTCAGCCCCCATGTAATTAAAGGCGCTGCGTCTTCTGGCCAACAATGCATAACAGGGATCTTTGTCAGATCGACGTCTTCACCGGCCCAAATTTGTTCCTGACAGGCAGCCGAACTTAACCGTTTAGCTGGCATATTCAGAACTTGTTTAAATTTTGGAAGCTTATCAAAGAGGTCACGGAAACCTTTTGGAGGATCAGGTTCTTTTAGGAAGGCAAGTAATTTGCCTACATCATGTAAGGCTTTTATGTCCTCCTGCCCCATTCCCATTGCAACACGTTTAGTTGTGCCAAACAGGTTACATAAGACAGGCATGTTATAACCTTTGGGATTTTCAAATAATAGGGCCGGTCCCCCTGCTCTTAGTGTGCGATCTGCAATTTCAGTCATTTCCAAATAGGGGTCGACTTCCATTGTAATACGTTTTAACTCGCCTTGTTTTTCAAGTTGCGAGATGAAATCTCTAAGGTCACGGTATTTCATTATCTTCTTTTACTGTTACAGAGGGAGTCTCATTATAAGACGTCCGGCCAAGGTTACAAGTTACTGCCTAAAACACTTTAAAATCAATCTTTTTCTGGCTTAGTATACCATTTTACTGGCAATCAAAAGGCACTAATTTTTCTAATAGTACTGTATTAAATTGTTCTGAGAATGTTTTATTATGCTGAAATAGTTTAAAACCTTCATCTTTTCCGCTGAAATAGTGAAGCTCATTACCTTTAATTTGTAACCCACTTCCCTCCCTGAGTGCAACAACAACTTCATGAGGATTAATCACACAAAACTCTTGTAATCGCTCATCACGAGTTTCGCCCATATGGCCAGAAATATGGGCATCAATATAGTGGGGGTTAATTTGTAATGGAAATAACCCTAGAGAAGGCATAATAGCTGCATTGCTAACAGGCATATCATTCGTAGTACGAATACTTGGCGTCGCTACATTACATCCCGCGCTCCAGCCGATATAAGGTACACCACGCTCACGAACCGCACGTTGAATAGCAACGATCAGCCCATTTTCATGTAGGCATTTATTCAGCCACCAAGTATTACCGCCACTGACAAGAATACATTCAGCTTGCTCAATCGCTTCTACAGGGCTAGAAAAGTGCTCAATAGTCGTGACTTTTATTCCCAACGCTTCCGAAAGTTGTTCAGCTCTCTCATCATGTGAACCTCGAAGAACCGCATAAGGAACCAAAACTGCTGACTTTATGTTTTTACGAACAATCATTTCTTTGATTCGAGGTAAGGCGTAGCTAAGCCATACAGGGTTGCCTGGTAGCTTACCGTTACTCAACAAAAAGATATCCATTATGTCTCCTACTGATTTAGTTTTTGCACTACAGTTATCATAAGAATATATTGATTAATATAGACCTAAGTGTATCAATAATATGGTGCCATTATTCATTAGTCACATTGTTATGTCGTAATTTGTTATCATAAACATAGTTTTGTCAGATGGAATTCAAAAAATGGAAAAATGGTATTTGCTTTATTGCAAACGAGGCCAAATTGAGCGTGCTCTGGAGCATTTAAACCGACAGAATGTTATTTGTATGACCCCCATGACCGAAATGGAAAAAGTGGTTAGAGGGAAAAGAATGACTGTGCAAGAAGCGCTGTTCCCAAATTACTTATTTGTGAAATTTGATCACAATGAAATTCATACAACAACAATCCAATCAACAAGAGGGGTAAGCCATTTTATTCGTTTTGGCCAATTGCCAGTAGAAGTCCCCGAAAAAATTATTGAGCTGTTACAACAAGCTCCCATTAGTCATACCGTTGCACCAGATATGCCAAAGCATGGTGATCAGGTTACCATTACGGAGGGTATTTTTGCGGGTGTACAAGCTATTTTTGATGAGCCTAATGGTGAGTATCGCTCTATTCTTTTACTGAATATTTTAAATAAAAGTGTACCTAAAGTGCTTGATAATACACAATTTAAAAAAAATACAGATTAAATATTTCAAGCGTTCAAGCAATAAAAAAGCCCTATCTAGAGGGCTTTTCATCATTTTA
>NZ_JAMPSX010000059.1:0-4088 GCF_028484875.1 Providencia sp. PROV032 | reverse complement strand
CTGTTGGAAATTTTCGATGTGTTGCTGCAGTGGCTAAATGTTAACTGGCGTGCAGTTATAGCCACGATAAGTCTGATTTTATCAGTCTACTTTGCCTATCAAAAGATAGGAAACAAGATCGGTTTAAAGTATCAGGTCGACATTGGTCGTTACTCCGATGAACAAATTAATAACTTGGTCATATCTAATCGAAAAGACAAAACAATATCAATTTGGTCAATTGATGCTGTGTTAGAAAATGACATTAAATTTGAGGTTTATAAACCTGAAGCTCCCTTGATTTTGAAGTCTGGTGAGTCTATCAGTGTTTCTCCCGAGCAATACTCGTATTTACACTTAGACGGTGATAAGTTTGTACCCAAATTCTTATTTGGGAAAATTGATTTCTATGTAAACCTTGGAAATAAAAGGGTTAAGTGTATTGATGAGAAAATCTCAGATAAACGAAATAGTTCATATCGAGTTGCTACTAAGTCCAGAGTTTCTCTTGATGGACATCTTTATAATGAAAATGTACGTTTTGTTTTGATCTACTACTTTGAAGATCAGAAGCAATTTGCTTTCTTCGAGACTAGTGGCTTTATCGGTCATGAGTGGGGGAAAACTCCAAACCATATGGGTGGAGAAAATTATGATGTTAATAGCATCAAAACTATGTTGGAGCATTACGGTTATGATGCAATGTTTTCTAACTATGTATGCCTAGAAAACTGCGGACCTAAAGACGGGTTTAAAGTAGCGTTTCGGAAAACAAATAAGTATCAAAGCGTTTAAGTGGGATTCGCGCCGCGTGGCATCTTTGGTATGCCGTGAGTTTTGTGGTGAAAGTGGTCTGCGGAAAGTTGGTTTAGGCGGCACTCACCCCTTAACGCGGCGTTAGCCCACAATCGATGTATGGTATACGGAGGAGGAATGAATTCTTGGCAAAAAATAAAGCTTAAAATCATATCGTCAGTAAACAAGATACGTTTAAATTTTCAATTAGAGAAAACACCTAAGTTTTTTCGTATCGTCATACACGAAAAAGCTAAACCTTTTTTTACGTGGACGAAAAGAGTTCTTACAGCAATCAGTTTGCTTGCCGCGTTCTATGTGTTTGACAATTCCCTTTATGCTTTTCTCTTCGGTGTTGGTGTATGGCTACTTATCACTTTTGTCGAAAAAACGGTTTTTATCTATAACAGTTTTCTCGTTATGCCACAGTTAACCTATGAACACGACCCAGCAAGATTACTAGGCACTTCATTTGGAGTTGCAGTCCCCTCGGATGGTGAGCTAGAAATACCAATTGTCGGCTTTGTGGTTGCGGACGAGGAATATGGGCGTCAAATGCATGAAACTTTAAAATACTGGACTGATAACAACACTCGTGACGAAGAGGGGCGTGTTTGCTTGAGTGCAATTGTTCTAAATCCAAAAGAGTACGTATTTCTGTGTTACCCAAACCTTGAGCACTGCTCTGTTGAACAATTTCATAAAGAAGTCGAGGGTAAGCGCAAAGAGAAGAGTTTAACAGATATTCATATACCGATGTTTGCTCTAACTATTATTGGTAAGCGATGTCAAATTGGTGAGGGTTCTTACTTCCCCACGTTTCGTGAAAAATATCGTGAGGGAGTGCCTGTCTTATTTCAAATATGTATGCCAGGTGAGCAAGGACAAGTTAAAGATATAGATGGTTTGGATGATTTTGTGCTGTTTAACCTAAAAATTAAAGACAAAGATCAGCTGACAAGAAAAGAAATTGAATACGACTACTTGAAAGTTATGGGCTAACAAGGCGTTCCAATTGACCTCGTACTGTCACGAATTTTGGTACCCCAAATAATCGTGCCAGCACTCGGCAACTGAACTTTGCGTTAGGCTCTCAAGGAGAATAAAGATTGGACGCAGTAATAGGAAAAAACGCTGTTGTTTTATTGGGAGCAATGTTTGCAGCCCTTATTGCGGGATATTTCGCGTTTACAAATCTCGTGGCATCAAAAGAAAATAAGATATCAGAATTTAGGCAGGAGTGGATTAATTCGCTCAGAAATTCTATCGCGCGATACATTTCATCACTTACATACCTATCAACACTTTATATTCATCATTCAGCGCGACCGGAAGAAAAGCGAGATAAATTTGAAATGGCTCGAGATGTAGAAGAGGTATACGCGAGAGTCAACGAGTCATACAACGACATAATTTTTCGTATCAATGACAGTGAAAAAAATGCGGAAGGTAAGAAACTAAATGATGCCTTTTTGTCGGCGCTTTATAAAACGAGAGAACACTACCATAAGAGCGAATTGTCAGAGGCTAGAAAGGCCTGTGAGCCTTTGAGAGAGGCAAGTAAACCGCTCCTAAAATATGAGTGGAAGCGCGTTAAATCTGGCGAACTAAATTACAGAATTGCTAAATACCTTGCCATAGTTGTCTTGCTAAGCGGGCTATTAGCTGCATTTTCAAATGCCTATTACATATGGAGTGAAGGTAACAATCATCACTCCAGTGTCGAAGAAAAGCCTAACAAATCAACGCAGCCGACCACTAACGCAGTGGCTGATTGAGGCGTTATACCTAATAGAGGAAACCATGGCACAAGAAGCAGCAGATATAGAAAATAGACCAAAAGAATTATTCAAGCTTCCTAATTATGGTTGCTTACCTTCTGGTAGTTTTCAAATAGATTTAAATGGTGCTCTCGGGGATTTTTTGGGTCATGACCTATTTGATCTTGATGGAAATCAGCCGATAGAGGGTAGCATACTGAAATTGACGGGTGGTCTGATTAATGTAAACCCATCAGATGAAGCTATTGAATTTTATCGTGAGCGTGGTGACGATTTTCAAATGATCAATGTAGTAGTTTGTTGCTATGCATTTGAAGAAATAGATGGTCAACTTTTTGGACTTCCATACCATGTATCGCTAAGACCTGCACAAAAAAGAGGACTACCATCATCCGTCGGAGTTGATTGGATCGATAAAATCGACTTGGAGCGCATTTTAGATGGCAACCCACATTATATGGGGTTCAATCCGTTTTCAAATGCGTTTGGTTTGTATTGTGTTGGTGAAGGAATGCCAGTTAACGAGCAAATGTGTTCAGATGTAATAGGGTTTGTTTATAACACCTATTTTCTTGCATCAAAATACGATAAGTCAGACGTTTTAGATCCCGGTTTGTGCACATCACTACTCGGTGAAAGTAAGGCTTTGCTCAATGATTACCGAAAATTTAGGTTCTCTCGATACTTTAAAGCATTTGATAACATCGAACCGGTAAAAATCTGGGGGTGCGATTCTCCTATAGAGCTTTTCTTGCTTCAAGCTATGCACAGTTTCGGGCTAAAGCCTACAATTCAAACCCACATCCTAACAGACGGAACTATTTTTCCAACTTTGCAAACAATGTGGAAAGGTGGTGTTAGAACTAAAGCTTTGAGCAAGACAATCACAGAGGCTGATTTTTACTTTGCTAAACAGCGTGTGGCGATTTTTGTTGATTCTGTAGCTCATCATTCTTCTGAAGAAGCCATTGCTAAAGATAAAGCAATAGATGACAAGCTAGAAGCTATAGGAATACGCAGTATTAGAATTTCGGGTCCCGATATCATGAACTCGCCAATAGCTTGTGCTCAGCGTGTCTTCGATATCATCGAAAATTAGGTATAACAAACGTCTAAGGCCTCAGTATACTTTTCCTAATCTGACAGAAACGCTATAGAGCATCAGTTCTAAATCGTTTCTGTCCCAAAGCGAGTGACTTACTCTCAGTCATGCTATTGAGTTTTCTTTGCTGATTAAGAGTGAAACATCAAAGACTGATAGATATGTGACTATTTATGCATATTGTGCTGCGTAAACTGAGTTTTGCATGAATCTGTTACGATAATGCACAAAACACGTCGCTTAAGCGCTAAATCACGCGAAAAATTCACTTTAATAACTATTAAATTGAATCTCTTTGTGTATTCATTACAAATTGAAAATCAGCTATATTGTTGCGATACAAACTTATTAGGGAAATACAATGTCTGAATTCTTAGAGATCTTAACTCATGCTCGTCGCTTAAAAGCTTCTGTTAAAGAGTTATCTGTTT
>NZ_JAMPSX010000058.1:0-1697 GCF_028484875.1 Providencia sp. PROV032 | reverse complement strand
TTTCACCTATAGTCAGTTGTTCTTTGTGTGAAAATTACTTATCAATATTATTCACTTTAAAATAAAAATAATCAGATTAATACACTGTTAATTTAAGGCGGTGATCTCACTGAAATTGAAATCAGTTGACGATTTTCATTTTAATTGTTTTAAATCAATGCATTACATCAAGCCTATCGGCTGTAATATTTAGTAACATAGTTTATTTCTATGTACATTAGAACTTACTGGGCTTATCGTGGTTTAGTCTATTTTTCACTCGATGATTATTCTTCTTTCGTTTGTTTGTGGTGTTTTTGTTAGCATTATATAGCGATATTTCAACCCGTTTACGCTAAGTCACTTATCCTAGAGAGATACGTAAGTAGTACGTGTATTTACACGCTATTCATCTGCTTTTATCATCCTTAACTCAAATCTTACCGTGCGCATGGGCTGAGATGACGGAAATTAATCGATAATTATGTCGACTTAACCCAATTTGTCATTCTTGATAAAGGATATCGCTATGCCAACTCCATGTTATATTTCCATTGAAGGAAAAACCCAAGGCAACATCACCGCAGGTGCATTTACTGCCGATTCTGTCGGTAATATCTATGTGCAAGGTCATGAAGACCAAATGCTGGTGCAAGAGTTCTCTCACGTTGTGACTGTACCGACTGACCCACAATCCGGCCAGCCTTCCGGCCAACGTGCGCACAAGCCGTTCCGTTTTACGGTAGCATTAAATAAAGCCGTTCCACTGCTGTATAACGCACTAGCTTCGGGCGAAATGTTGCCGAAAGTGGAACTGAAATGGTACCGCACATCCGTTGAAGGTAAACAAGAGCATTTCTTCACCACCACACTGACCGATGCGACTATCGTTAATATCGATTGCCAAATGCCACACTGCCAAGACCCGGCGAAAGCGGATTTCACGCAGTTAATCGAAGTCTCTCTGTCTTACCGTAAAATTGACTGGGAACACACCGTTGCAGGCACATCCGGTGCCGATGACTGGCGTGCGCCGCTCGAAGCATAAGTTTGAATTTAGCGAGCCTTTCGAGGCTCGTTTGCGTTTTTCGCTTTTTCTCCTATAGAGGAAATTCCCATGTCTTGGACAGACCCCAATAAAAACAAACGACTCGGCAGCCCCGAAAATAACCCGCTTATTCACGGTGGTGGGTATGCGGGTGGCAGAACCTATGCACAAGACCAAGCCTTGCAAGAAGCCCATGGTCAACTGCTAGACCGTATTATGAATGGCGAAATGGGGACGGGATTGGTATTCACTTGCACAATTGGTGGGTTACCCGAAGACACGTTTCAAGTGACCCAGTTCGATTTGCAAGAAGGGCTTTCCCAACTCTTTTCATTGTCGATTCAGGCGGTCAGCCCGTTACCCGAGATTGATTTTCAAACGGTATTGGGTGTGGCATCTTCGTTGACGGTGAAACGCGATGGAAAAATTCTTCGCACGGTACAAGGGATTTTAGCGGGAGCTGAGCAAGGGAACACGGATGGGGTTAAAACCTGGTATCACTTTGTGATACGCCCTGAAATGTGGGTGATGACGCTTAAGCAGGACAGCCGCATTTTCCAAAATATGACGGTGCCAAACATTCTTGAGACGCTATTAAGCGAGTCTCACATTAAATTTGATAAGCAGTTTTACCACCCCGAAGAGCATCTGAAACGCGAGTACATCACTC
>NZ_JAMPSX010000057.1:0-2339 GCF_028484875.1 Providencia sp. PROV032 | reverse complement strand
CAATCCCCAATCTGAAACGGATATCACCGACAGTACGGCTACCACATGGCGTTACGCTGAGCAGTTGTGCAGCGATATTCGCGTAGATAAAGACTACAACCAACTCCGCCCCTCTTACCCGCTGAGTCACCAAGTCACTGGTGAAGTGCATCAGCAACATGAAGTGTTTGAAAGCTATGGTCGCTTTCAAGAAGATGCCGAGGGGCAGCCCTTCAACCAAATTCGTTACGAACAATCACAAAACCAGCGGCAAGTAGGTTCAGCGACGACGAACTGCATTGAATTAGCACCGGGCCGCATCTTTACCTTATCTAACCATCCTAGCTCTCGAATGAATACGACATGGCAAGTGGTGAGTGTCTCCCATCACGGTGTGCAGCCATTAGCGGATAACAGTGGCGGTGAAGGCACCCAACTGAGTAACCAGCTGTCCTTTGTGCCTAGCACCCAAGAGTGGCGACCGCCCTATCGGTATAAACCTACAGCGGATGGGGATGAAGTTGCGACAGTCGTAGGCCCAAAAGGGGAAGAAATTTATACGAACAGCAAAGGGGAAGTGACTGTCTATTTCCATTGGGATAGGCGTGGTATTCCTGACCACAGTGCTTCTTGCTGGGTACCTGTAATGCATGGCTGGAGCGGAAATGGTTATGGGTTTATGAGTATCCCCCATATTGGGCAGCAGGTTTTAATCAGTTATCTGAATGGCGACATTGACCGCCCCGTCATTACGGGATGCATGTACAACGGTCGCAATGCTCCTCCGTTAGATTTACCCGCCCAAAAAACACGCACCACCTTTAAAACGTGCACTCATAAAGGGGAAGGCTTTAACGAATTACGTTTCGAAGACCAAGCAGGGCAAGAGGAAGTATACATTCATGCCCAGCGTGACATGAATGTACATATTCAACATGACAGCCATACCCATGTCCAACACGATGTCAAACAACGCATTGACCAACACCGTTTTACTGACATTCAAGGGGATGAGCATCTTCACGTTAAGGGAACACACAAAGCCCAAATAGAAGGTGATATCTCTGAACAGGTGCTTGGTAGCTATCACCAACAAATTAACGGTGCACTGGTGAGTGAAAGTGGTCAAGAGACCCACATCACCAGCCAAGGGAAAGTGGTGATTGATGCGGCGACGGAAATTACCTTAAAAGTGGGCGGCAGTTTTGTGCGAGTGACACCGGGCAATGTGTTTACGTCAGGCAATGTGGCGATTGGCGACAGTGCCGGAGGCTCAGGGCAAGCGGTAGACATTCAATTGCCGGATGGCGTTGACCCGTTTGCGACACCGCCTTATCCGATTAAACCCTATTGCGCGATGCAAGCCCAAGCGACGGGTAGTTGGGTGATTAAGCCTAATGGGGGAAATCAATGAGACTCACCCCTTGGACAACATGGTTAACCGCATCCAATACCGACCCTATCTATTTACTGCTCAATACGTTAGCCACACCCAACCCGACAGACTTATTGTTTGCCAACGATTGGGTTGAACAGGCATTTCCTATTTACAATGGCACTGCACTGGCCCATTTAATCGGTCAGAGCCCGTGGCTTGTGAAGTTAAAATCGAGTGCGTATGCCCCATTGGGGCAACTGCTTGACCGTAAAGGCTTGAGTGATAATACGTGGGGCTGGGCGTATCGCAGCTCGCTGGATTGGCAATACCAGTTACGTCATTGGCAAAACCGCCAATTGGTAGAGCTGAATGAAGAGCTCGTGGTGCTGCGTTTAATGGACACACGTATTGCGAATGTACTTATTCCCAAAATGCGTGCGGTGGATTGGTCTGTGCTGATGACCCCTGTTCATGAGGTGATGCTGGAGACACCCAGTGACCCCGCTTTTTTTGAATCGCCTACCCGGCATAACCCTTTACCCATTCCTGAACTGCAAGCCCGTCCGTTCATCATGGGGGAACACTTACAGGCTGCGTGGGAAAACTCCGCCCAATTTATCCAACTGTTAGCGGAAAACCTGGCGTGTGAACTGTGGGAAAACCACGCAGAGGTCGCCTTGACCCTCGACACACCGGAAGGTCAACTTCACCGACGTTTAGTGGATTGGTTACATCTGCATCCCTCACTCGCGGGGGATATTCATACCCGTACCGCCACCCAGTTTACGGACTATGCCCAGCAACAAGGCTGGCTAACCACGACAACGGAGCCGTCATGAGTCAGAAAGTCGAATCGTGCATTATCTGTGAAAACTATCGATTTTGGTTAGAGCTGCAATTGGTCGATGATAAAGGACAGCCGTTGGCCAACGTGCCGTATACGCTCGCAGAGCGAGGCACAGGCCGTACGATGCAAGGCAGC
>NZ_JAMPSX010000056.1:0-4364 GCF_028484875.1 Providencia sp. PROV032 | reverse complement strand
TTAGATTGTCCCTCTAAGACACGGAATCGGTGGTTAAACCACATCAACCAAGCAAGAATTTATTTTCGCTTGTTTTTTTCAGGAGACAAATCAGGAAGATAATTGAGAACATAAAGGAAGTGGTGCTGATAGGCAGATTCGAACTGCCGACCTCACCCTTACCAAGGGTGTGCTCTACCAACTGAGCCATATCAGCACATCTTGGAGCGGGCAGCGGGAATCGAACCCGCATCATCAGCTTGGAAGGCTGAGGTAATAGCCATTATACGATGCCCGCAATGAACTCGGCTACCTGAGTTATCAGCTGTTAAACTGTTCCTCAAAATTTTCACTAAAGAAAATTTCTTGGAGATGGTGGTGGGAGAAGGATTCGAACCTTCGAAGTCTGTGACGGCAGATTTACAGTCTGCTCCCTTTGGCCGCTTGGGTATCCCACCTATCCAAATTTTTAATGGTGCCGGCACCAAGAGTCGAACTCGGGACCTACTGATTACAAGTCAGTTGCTCTACCAACTGAGCTATGCCGGCATCAAGTGCTGCGCATTCTAGGTAGAGTCGGCGCAGGTTGCAACAAAAAAATTAACTTTTTTGTCTGTTCGCTCACATTTTGTTCGCTTTTTGCATTTTTGTTGATTTTTTAACTACTTTAAGATTAAAACATCAACAGCAGCTATTAACTATAGTCCATTACTATTTAGTCAGTAAAGGGAGAATGAGATCTAAAATTTTCAAAATTAATATTTTTTATTCAATATCACAGTTTTACCCTTCCATTTTTAGGTGTTTTTTTCATCACTCAGTATCATTTTTTCTGCCTACATCAAAAAAAACTCATAAAAAATAGAAAAAAACCTACGCCTCCCCACTTTCACTCGCTATGATGCTAGCAAATTTTATGGATACGGGTGTTTAGGCAACCTGTCCAACCTGCATAAAATAGGCAGATGTTGGTTTATGAAAAAGAAAGAAAATTTTATTACTACGCCATACTTAGAGTTTGATAGAGAACACTGGGCAACTTTACGTGATTCAGTTCCACTTACATTAACATCGAGCGAACTCCTAGAGCTAAAAGGGATTAACGAAGAACTCTCTATGGAAGATGTTATAGAGATTTATCTACCTTTATCGCGTTTATTGAATTTTTATATCAGTTCAAACTTACGTCGTCAGGCAGTTCTAGAACAATTTCTTGGTACTAACGGCGCTAAAGTGCCTTATATTATTGGTATCGCGGGTAGTGTGGCCGTTGGTAAAAGCACAACAGCACGTTTACTACAAGCGCTACTTACTCGTTGGCCAGAACACCGTAAAGTTGATTTGATTACAACGGATGGTTTCTTACATCCTAATCAAGTATTAAAAGATAGGAATATTATGAAGAAAAAAGGGTTTCCGCAGTCTTATGATATGCGAAAACTCGTTAACTTCGTGTCGCAAATAAAATCAGGAGCACGTAACGTTACAGCTCCTGTTTATTCACATTTGACGTATGATATCGTTCCTGACCAAGAACAAATCATTGATCAGCCTGATATTTTAATACTCGAAGGACTGAATGTCTTACAAAGTGATATGGATTACCCGCAAGATCCTCATCATGTCTTTGTATCTGACTTTGTTGATTTTTCTATTTATGTTGATGCTGCCCCTGAATTATTAAAACAATGGTATATCGGCCGGTTTCTTAAATTTAGGCAGGGAGCATTCTCAGATCCTGATTCTTATTTCCATAATTATTCTAAGTTAAGGGAAGAAGAAGCAATTAATATTGCAGGCTCTATCTGGGATGAAATTAACGGATTAAATCTTGAAGAAAATATATTACCAACCAAGGAAAGGGCGAGTTTAATTATGACCAAAGGTGAAAATCATTCTATTCAGAGTGTTAGAATAAGAAAATAATTATTTATATTGGCCGGCTTGTCTCC
This sequence comes from Providencia sp. PROV032, assembly GCF_028484875.1. NCBI lineage: Bacteria > Pseudomonadati > Pseudomonadota > Gammaproteobacteria > Enterobacterales > Morganellaceae > Providencia > Providencia sp. PROV032. The sequence goes on along the minus strand of NZ_JAMPSX010000056.1, from coordinate 2,433 downwards.
GGCCAATAATATATCAATCATTTGGCCTTAAGGATATTTCCCCGCCAATATAGGGTGCTATTTCCCCATTATTCTTTTGTAGTAATAATGCACCTTGCTCATTAACCCCACGCTCAATGCCTGTTATTATATCATTACCTATCAATAACTTAACTGGCCTATTGAGAAAATTATCTAATTTAAACCAACGTTCTAAAAATGGTTTTAGTCCTTCTCGTTCAAATATAGCCAAGGACTCTCTTAATGACTTAATAATATTTGCAGATAATTCATTACGCTCTATATTTTCAACTTCATCTCTTAGTGATGACCATTCTTGTGTTATTGATTTTGAGCTTTCAATATTGTTATTATTCATACCAATATTAATACCTATACCAATAATAATATGGGCTGCATCTCCTGTTTTACCAGTTAATTCAACTAAAATTCCTGCAAGTTTTTTATCATTCATATACAGGTCATTCGGCCATTTTACTTTCACTTTTTCTTGGCTAATTTTATTTAAAGTCTCAGCAATCACGATACCCACAACAAGACTTAGTCCCACAGCTGCAGCTGGGCCTTGATCTAATTTCCAATACATAGAAAGGTAGAGATTACAGCCAAATGGTGAGATCCACTGGCGCCCTCTTCTACCACGCCCAGCACTTTGATATTCGGCTAAGCAAGTATCCCCTGACTTCAGGCTATTAATGCGTTCTAACATGTATTGATTCGTTGAATCAATAACTGGCTCAACAATAATATTCACGCTATCAACTTGTTTTTTAATAGCTTCTTTGTTTAATAAATTGATTGGATAGGGAAACTTATAGCCTTTGCCAGCGATTGTTTCTATGTTTAATCCCCATGAACGCAATGTTTTGATATGTTTATTAATTGCAGATCTTGTCATTCCTAATTGTTCACCGAGTTGCTCCCCCGAATGGACCTGAGCATCAGCTAAGATATCAATTAGCTGTAAAGGAATATTAGTTTCTTTCATCGAATATAATCCATTGCATTAACTTCTCCCATTTTACCTATAAACCTGACTTCTGGCTCTAAAATGATATCAAAGCGCTTTGCTACTGTTTGACTTACATATTTCGCCAAGTTAGCAATATCTTGCCCTGTTGCATGCTGTTTATTAATTAGCACCAACGCCTGTTGCGTGTGAACTGCAGCGCCACCAATTTGATGACCTTTTAAACCGCACTGGTCAATTAGCCAACCTGCGGCTAATTTAATACTGCCATCAGCTTGTTCATATTGGGGGCAATTAGGATAAGCTACTTTTATGGCCTGTGCCTTTTCTACCGAAATCACGGGGTTCTTAAAGAAACTCCCCGCATTGCCCGTTATTGTAGGGTCAGGTAATTTACTTCTACGTGTTTGGCATACCGAGTTGAATACTTGTTCTGGCGTTACTGTATTGGGGTCAAGTTGAGCAAGGTCACCATACATAAGCTTAGGTGTCCATTCTTTAGCAAGTTTTAACCCAACACTGATAATGACATGGCCATATTGGTATTCATGCTTAAAAATACTATCACGATAGCCAAACTGGCACTCAGCTGCAGTTAGCCGAGCTACTTTACCCGTTTCTAGAGAGAGTACATCGACATACTCACATATATCTTTCAACTCTATACCATAAGCTCCAATATTTTGAATGGGAGCAGAGCCAACACAACCCGGGATCAATGCTAAATTTTCTGCACCAAAAATACCTTTACCCAATAACGTCTCAAGCAATTGATGCCAATTTTCACCTGCTTGGGCATGAACATACCAATAGCTGTTATCTTCTGTTATTTTTATACCCTTCAGCTGATTGATAATTACCACACCTTCAAAGTCTGCAACAAATAGAACATTGCTTCCTCCCCCTAATAATAATACGGGAAGTTGCTGATTTTTAGCCTCGGCCCATTGTTGGAGTAAAGATTCTTGGCTATCCACAAAAACAATTGATAATGCTTTTGCTTGAATGCCAAAGCTATTAAATGATTTAAGTTCAGACGTTAGGTTCATTACAGCCTTCAGTACAAATAAAACTAGGATAGGATAAGTCTATCAGGCTGGATTACGAGTGAATAGCAAGATTAGGAAAATAAGATAATTAGTAAAAATTACGCTATTCGTGAAATGCAAAAAAGCCACCCAATTAGGTGGCTTCTTTATATTTAAAACCTAGCAGTTCCCTACTCTCACATGGGGAGACCCCACACTACCATCGGCGCTACGGCGTTTCACTACTGAGTTCGGCATGGGGTCAGGTGGGACCACCGCGCTATTGCCGCTAGGTAAATTCTTTTTAAATGCCGATTATATGGTGCTGATACCCAGATTCGAACTGGGGACCTCACCCTTACCAAGGGTGTGCTCTACCAACTGAGCCATATCAGCAATATGGTGCGGTCAGTCAGTACTGACACAACCTTAAAA
>NZ_JAMPSX010000055.1:0-4432 GCF_028484875.1 Providencia sp. PROV032 | reverse complement strand
TGCCAGATTTGGCGTTGCGTATGCTCACAGAAAATCGACAGCCGCAAGACTGTTTTTGGCAACTCATAGCCACCACTATTTATCCTTCATACCGTAGAGGAGATTGCACGTGAAGAACTGGCTCTTTCTGGCTATTGCAATATTTGGTGAGGTCGTCGCAACTTCCGCACTGAAGTCCAGCCATGGATTCACCAAGTTAGTTCCTTCTGTTGTAGTTGTGGCTGGCTACGGGCTTGCGTTCTATTTCCTCTCTCTCGCACTCAAGTCCATCCCGTTCGGCATTGCTTATGCTGTTTGGGCTGGCCTCGGCATCGTACTTGTGGCAGCTATCGCTTGGATCTTCCATGGCCAGAAACTAGACTTGTGGGCGTTCGTTGGCATGGGACTTATCGTTAGTGGCGTCGCCGTTCTAAATCTGCTATCCAAGGTCAGCGCACATTGATCGGGCTGGCATCTAACAGTTCATTCAAGCCGACGCCGCTTCGCGGCGCGGCTTAATTCAGGTGTTAGTCGGACGCCTACGGCGCCGAGGAAAAAAGAAACCAAACCATTCTTGCTGCCAAAGAGAAAAACCCCTTACGGTGGCGTACTGGGAAAGTGCGTATCTACGACGCCTTGCCGGTCTCAATGTCATGCCGTCCTCTTTCGAAGGCTGCTTGATGCAAACCTCTCAAAAATCTGGCATAAACTATCTTGACATATTCCGATTGAACACCTTCCGAATATCAGCGGCTATCAGCGGGATCTCATCTTTTTTCGTGACGTAGGAGTGGGCATTCTGCTGCAGATGAAACTGGCAGCGTTGCCACAGAATTCCAGGGAAGACAGCATCGATTGCCGCGCGCAGTCCTGAGTGGTCATCACTGGTGATCATTCGCAGGCCGTGCATCCCTCGTCGTACGAGACCCTCGAGAAAGGAACGCCAGTTTACCTCTGCCTCACTGTTCGCGACTTCGGCGTCAAGAATATGCCGATTCCCGCTGTAATCAACGCCAATAGCCACTAGAAGCGCCTGCTTGACCACATGGGAACCGACGCGAACCGATTCATAGGTCGCATCAAGTACCAAGTATTGAATCTGTCCGACAGGCTGCGCCTTCCAAGACGTAATCTCTTCATCGAGCTCCTTTGCCAGCCTGCTGACCTGGGACGAGCTGACTTCGGTGCCACAAAGAATTTCGACGATATCCGAGACCCTGCGGGTACTTACTCCTTTGACATACATTTCGGCGATGGCGAGCTTGAGAGCACGCTCACTGCGCATGCCTTTCTCGATGCAGCTGGGATAAAACTCCATCCCGCGAACTTGTGGTACTTTCAAGAGGACTTTCCCGGTCGCAAGATTGAATATTGGATTATTTGGATTTACCAACAAACACTACTATTTAGCTACGAAAACTCAAGAGAAGTACACAAAACCTTTTGGAAGTGATGGAAGTTTAAGTCCTCTTGATTATAGTGTAGGTATTGGAACAGGTTTAGAATTAGGACATTTCCAGTTTATGTTTGGCTATGATTACCCTCTTAGTAACAGTTCGAAAGATCCAGACCTAAGTCAAGTACGCCAACACAACTTCAGAGCAAGTATAGCATATTCATTTAGAAAGCTAAAAAAATAAAACTAACCTAGGGCTTTGGATATTTTCAAGGCATCTGATAAAGACTTAACATCATGGGTGCGGAGATAATCTGCACCTTTTTTGTATGCATACATTTCTGCTGCAAGAGTTGGTGCTAAACGAGATTTCACATCGGTTCCAGTTATTTTACCTAAGAATGATTTCCGTGACACTGCAATCATTACTTGCAAATTAAAAGCTTCTTGAATTTCAGGGAAACGCTTCAAAACAAGAATAGATGTTTCTGGATTAGAGCCTAAAAAGAAGCCCATACCCGGATCAAGAATAATTCGTTCACGCTTTACACCAGCCTCAACTAAAGCAGCAATTCTTTCTTTAAAAAATTCCATCATGGAAGTAAAAACCTCTTCCGGATTCGTTTCAACTTTAGTAGCTGCACCAATTCGCTGAACGGAGTGCATCAACACAAGTTTGCAATCTGACTTTGCCAAGCCTGAATAAATCTCAGGATAAGGAAAACCTTGAATATCATTAATAAAATCAACCTTTTGTTCTATGCAAAAACTCTGAACCTCAGGTTTAAATGTATCAACAGAAATAGAAATGCCTTTTTCTTTTAAAGCCTTAATGACAGGTTTGAGTCTTTTGATTTCTTCCACAACGCCCACTTCAGTTGTATCAGGATTACTGGAAGCGGCTCCCAAATCAATCACATCTGCTCCATCTTCAACCAAATGCAGAGCATGCTCAATTGCCTTATCTGTATCTAAATAAAGTCCTCCATCGGAAAAACTATCGGTGGTTATATTTACGATTCCAAAAATCTTGCTCATATCATTTTGCTTTGATTACAAAAGTAGCATTTATCTTAATTGACTAATTATCACTTACGCAAATTGACACATTTTCCCTATCTTTGCAGCCTAATTTTTTTGTTTTAATTCATTATGAAAACTGATAGGAACTGTCATTTCGAGTTTTTCGCGGTTTTGGGTCAAAATTCGGTTTTTTCCCCGAACTACGACTGTTTTCGCACCCCGAACAACTAATCCAATCAGAATTTTCCGGCAACGCCGACTCCAAGAAGTGTAATTCCAGTCTATTTCTGCCGTCAACCCCTGATTCGCGTTAATGCGACAAAGCTCAAACACATAACTCCCCCACGAAGCCATATAAACTCCGATTTCGAGGTGTTATCCTGTTCCGCATAAACTTCGTTTTTGGGTATTATACCTACACCAAAGCAAGAAGATTATGGGTCCAAACTTCATTTGTATATTTTGCAAACAAATATCTGCCTGTCATATCTGTCGGAGTGTGGTGATACTCCTTTGCATTAAAAATGCGCTGATAAAAGGTAGTTCAGCAAAAGGCGAAACGCCAATAAATATATCTATAACCGGTTTCGCCCGTTGATTGGGTATCGCCGTGCTTCCGATATGTTCAATGGCTACGGCATGAGAACCGAAAAAATGGAGCAATTTTATTTTCTCTTCTTCAAAATTCTTTGTCCAATCCGGGTTATATTCCATAATTTCAATTTTCATGATAGTTTCGTCCTTGCCTCAAAAACCATGTTTGGTATTATACTCCATATCTCTCCGGTGCAGGAATAGCCTTTTCTGATGCACGGCTAACAGCTTCCCATTCTTCCCAGGTAGCCATCCGTGCTTTTAAGGTATCCATCGCCAAATCGTATACCATGCTGCCAAGGATAAGCCTCAAAGGCGGATTATTGCTGGCTACTAATTTCATAAGGGCTTCCGCTGCCAAGGAAGGATCACTATCGACCGAATCTTCGGAATACTGTTTCGCCAGCTCATCGCGCAGTGTACCGTATGAATCTAATGGATTGCTGTAACTCATCGAAGTGTATAAATCTGTCCAATATCCTCCTGGTTCCACCATAGTGAGTTTCACTCCGAAATGTTCCGCTTCTTTTGCTAAGGCTTCACTCATTCCTTCCAGCGCAAATTTACTTGCACTGTAAATACCAGACATCGGACCCGAGATAATAGCGCCAATGCTTGTAATCTGTATGATATGTCCAGAACGCTGCGACCTCAAATAGGGCATCACTGCCTGACAAACCCAAAGAGCTCCAAAAAAGTTTGTGTCCATTAGTTTCCGAGCATCGGATTCGTTTAGTTCTTCAATCATACCCATAGTCATGATACCCGCATTATTAACAACAATATCAAGCCTACCGAAATGTTTAACTGCTGTTTCAACCGTAGAAAAAACAGCCTCCCTATCTGTAACATCGAGGTTTAATGGCAGTAAGCTCTCTTGATATGTTTCTTCTAGCTTCGCCAAATTATCGATAGTCCTTGCAACTGCAACAACTTTATCCCCGGCTTTCAAGGCGGCGCATGTAAAAGCATAGCCAAGCCCCTTGCTTGCTCCGGTAATAAACCATACTCTTTTATTTTCGCTATTAGGTATCATAGATATTCTCCTTTAGGCTATTATAGAAAGATTATTATAAGCGAAATTAATACCGTTAAACGCCATGAGCCCGACAATTTTGAGCACTTTGTTTTGTACTCCCAGAAGCTCACCACTACAAATTATCATCAACCCGGTCCTTTTTTCAGTCCACTTGCGGTTTCATTGTTACTTTGTCATAGCGTCGTGTCAGAATGCGGCAGAGAACAGCGTTTACTATCAACGCAACACCAGACCAGAAAAACCATGTATTAACACCTATAACCTCAACAACCGGACCTGCAACAAGTAAGCCTATCGGCATAGAAAGAGTCATGGCGGTCATCAAAAGGGAAAACACCTTGCCCATCATTTCAGGGGCAATGCTTTCTTGAACATAAGCCATAACAGGAACATTCATAAAT
>NZ_JAMPSX010000054.1:0-4575 GCF_028484875.1 Providencia sp. PROV032 | reverse complement strand
GTGCCAAGCAGGTAAAGGCTCAGAAGCATTAGTGACCCAGCTCAAAACCACAAAAACAGAACTATTAGCAGGTAATACATTGCAAACAATGGATAGTACACTTATCCAACAAAAACATCGTCCATGGTTAATTAACAAGGATGTTGTTCATCCACAGCGATACGAATGGTTGCTTTACCGTCAACTGGCTTCTCGGCTTAATGGTCGAATTTACTTATCAAACGTCACTAAATATCGTGCGCTAGAAGACGACTTAATTGCATCGTCAATACAGCCTGATCTATTGGCATCATCAACATTGGAAAAGCTAAAGCAGCCGATTCAGAAGCTACTGCAAGTAAAACAAATACGCTTAACAACATCCCTAGAAGATGTTGCTCGTCACATTGATAATGGTGATAACCGCAATGTGATCATGAAGAGCCGAAGTGGCACACGATGGCGACTGCCAGTTAAAGGCTCCCAATCACTTGTCAACAACCCTTTCTTTAAACAAATGATCCCCGTCAGTATTGCTGATGTGTTGCGTTATGTTGAACAAGAAACCAACTTTATGCAATGCTTCGCACACGTGCTGCCAATACAAAAACAAGTAGGCGCCAATCAGGATGATTTATTGGCTATTCTAATTGCGAATGCGACACATCGCGGCGTATATGGGATGGCACAAATATCTGATCGCAGTTATGAGCATCTAAGCACTATACAAGCTAATTATATTAGGCCTGAAACCTTGCAAGAGGCTAGTGATATCATCAATAACGCAGTAGCGGCACTCCCTATTTTCCGCCACTATCACATCCAAGAAGACGTCCTGCACGCCAGTACCGATGGGCAAAAATTTGAAACTCACCTTGAGACTTTTAAAACTCGCTACTCCTCGAAATACTTCGGCACCAACAAAGGTATTACGGCCATGACGTTAGTTGCCAATCATAGTGCGTTAAATGCCCGTATCATAGGATCTAATGAGCATGAGTCCCATTATATTTACGACTTACTACAATCTAATACTAGTGATCTTAAGCCAGATGTCCTCTCAACCGACACCCATGGTGTTAATCATGTTAATTATGCCTTATTGGATTTATGCGGTTATAGTTTTGCGCCTAGGTATGCTCAGTTCACCAGTGTGATCAATGACCTATTTAACGTAACTGAAAGCGACGACGGAAACACGCATCTGGCGCTGAAAAAGCCGATAAAAATGAATGTGATTGAAGAAGGCTGGCAGGATATTCAGCGTATTGTGTTATCCCTTCAAGAAAAACGCACAACACAGGCATTGCTAGTACGCAAATTATCTGGTTATCCATCTAGACACCCTATATTACAAGCATTAACGGAATATAATAGGCTCATCAAAGCCCAATATTTACTTGATTATATTGATGATGCAAGTCTGCGCCAATATGTTCAACGAGCACTGAACCGAGGCGAAGCCTGGCATTTCCTCAGGCGAGCTATTGCATCGGTCAATCGTGACCAGTTCCGTGGAAAAAACGAATCAGAAATAGTCGTCTGGAACGAGTGTGCCCGTTTGACGGCAAATGCTATTATCTACTTTAACTCGATGATCCTAAGTCATCTATTACTGCACTTTGAAGAAGTTGGTGACGAGGAAAAAGCAGCAATAACTCGACAAGTATCACCCGTTGCATGGCAGAACATTAATCTGAGCGGCACTTATCAGTTCGCTAGTAACCGCAAACTACCTGATTTACAGGAAATAACTAGGCCTATTGTTGAAAATGAAGTCTAAAATGAAAGGTAACCCAGCTCCACAAGCCATTAACTGCGAGGGTTGTGGCGATTTATGTTACTTTAGAGGGGAAAATCCCTAGAACCCCAAGTGGGAGCATTGATTGAAATTGACCCACGGTACTTAACTAATATTGAAAATAAAGGGCAACACCCCAGCATACAAGTTCTTTATGACCTTGTATCGTTACTTCATGTTTCCGTTGATGAATTTTTCTTACCTGCTAATAACTTGGTAAAAAGCACCCGACGATTACAGATAGAGAAATACATGGATAGCTTTACAGACAAAGAACTATCCTTAATGGAATCTTTAGCCAGCGGTATCAACGAAGCAAGAAACATCGAAGACTAATTAAAAGAATCCATACATAACGGAAAGAGCCGATAAAATGAGATTGTATTAATCTCATTTTATCGGCTCTGCGTCTTTGCGTCTGGCTCTGTAATCACAGTTACTTTGAACTGCTTTATTTCAATTAAATTTTCTTGTCTGCATTTCGGACAATAGAGGGGGAATTTTTTTAATTCAGTATCTTCCCTTATCTTTAATCGTGTTTTATTTCCACATACAGGACACAATATCCACTTGTAGTTTATAATAACTATCTCGTCCTTTACACTTTAATTCAAATCTTTATTAAAAAATATTTCATCTTATTTAACAAGAAACCATATTTATATAACAACATAAAATACACTAAGTTATTTTATTGAACATATATCGTACTTTATCTATCCGACTATTTGGACGACGGGGCTGGCAAACAGGTTCACCGGTAGTAACATGGTACCCTTTTAACTCTGTTAAACAAACACTACGTCCATTTGTAAAGGAAGTTAAATCACTACGATATTCTTGAATACACCGAGCAGGGATTTCTCCACTAAGAATGACCTCATTATTTTTCAATTGAGTGTCTACGATGTTCGCACAATATTTAGGAGCATCGTTGTATGCTCGTGAAAGATATTCCTGTGGCGCATAAATTTTAAAACTAAGATATGGCTCTAACAATTCTGTTCCAGCTTTTTTTAAGACTTGTTCCAATACAATAGGAGCAAGCATCCGAAAATCTGCTGGGGTACTAACAGGGCTATAGTATAAGCCATACTTAAAACAGATTTTACAGTCCGTCACATTCCAACCATACAATCCTTGTTCACAGCCATAGCGTATCCCCTCCATAACTGCATTTTGAAACGATTGATTTAAGTATCCAAGAGAAACCGAGCTCTCATACTGTACTCCGCTCCCTAATGGAAGCGGTGCTACAGATAGACCAATGGAAGCCCAGAAAGGATTCGGTGGAACTTCGATGTGAATGGTATACTCTGCTTTTTTTAACGGTCTTTCCATATAAATGACTGTAGGCTCTTTTATTTCTATCTCCACATGATACTTTTCTTGCAGCAGAGCACAAGTCACTTCCATTTGTACTTTCCCTAAGAAAGAAAGTATGATTTCATGTGTCGCAGAATCCACATAATATCGCAGAAGCGGGTCACTGTCGGAGATTTCTAAAAGTGCATCAAGTAACATTTCCCTTTGTTGAGGTTTGCTCGGTTCAACAGCCGTTTGCAGCAGAGGGAGGGGATTTTCAATTCTCTCTCTCTGTGGCAATAGCTTTGTATCTCCAAGAACACTATTTAACTTCAAAAACTCATTCTGCAAAATAACAATTTCCCCGGAATAAGCCTTATCGATTTTACATAATTCACCATTTATTGAAGTATACATTTCTGTAATTTTTATTTTTTCCTTTTCCGATATTCTAACCGAATCTCGCAAATGCAGTACGCCACTATAAAGACGTATATATGCAAGACGCTGTCTTTTTTCCGAATACTCAATTTTGAAAACTTTTCCGCAAAGTTCAGACTGACCTCGATGTGTTGATGAATAAAATTTATTCGTAATCACTTCTATAAGGTTATCAATCCCTATATTGTTTTTTGCACTTCCGTGATAAACAGGGAACAGGGAACAATTATGAAATCTTATGCTTTCCTCTTGTTCGAGTTCTAATGCTTCCAATAATTTCCCAGACGTATATTTCTCCAAAAGGTAATCATTTCCTTCTATTACCATATCCCATTGTTCAGATTCGGTAAAGTTCATTACACGCATATTAGGATGCAGTTCTACCTTCTGTTTGATTACAATTTCCGCAGAAAGTTTCTCTTTAATATCCTGATAAACCGTTGATAAATCAATTCCATTTTGGTCAATCTTATTGATAAAAAAGATTGTGGGAATACCTATTTTCCTAAGTGCATGAAACAATATACGAGTTTGTGCTTGTACGCCATCTTTTGCAGAAATCAGTAGAATTGCCCCATCTAATACTGATAATGAACGATATACTTCTGCTAAAAAATCCATATGTCCTGGCGTGTCTATGATGTTTATCTTAGTATTTTTCCACTGAAAAGAGGTTATCGCCGTCTGAATTGTAATTCCTCTCTGACGTTCTAAAAGCGTATTATCCGTTTTCGTTGTACCTCTGTCCACGCTTCCTAATTCTGTAATCGCTCCACTGTTATATAATAAGCTTTCTGTTAAGGTAGTTTTTCCCGCATCAACATGAGCTAAAACTCCAATATTAATAATTTTCATGTGATTTTCCTCCATTCAAAAGCCCAAAAGGGCATAAAAATCCCAGTGATAAATACTCTTATCACTGGGATTTTTATGCATAACCATAGGCATACAAAGCATACAAAGCATACAAAGCATACAAAGCATACAGATATTCTCCGGATACTTTAGAATCACATGATAAAGGTATTCTTAAACTGGGTACAAAAAAC
>NZ_JAMPSX010000053.1:0-5291 GCF_028484875.1 Providencia sp. PROV032 | reverse complement strand
ACCATGTGCAAACGATGTCAGAATAGAGTTAAATTTCCTATTGATTGACATATTCCGTCAAAGGTAATAGATTTCATCCTGACACTTTTGCCTTTGGAGGCATCTTGCAAGGTCAACGCATCGGCTATGTCCGCGTCAGCAGCTTCGACCAGAACCCGGAACGGCAATTGGAGGGTGTTCAGGTGGCGCGGGTGTTCACCGACAAGGCTTCTGGCAAGGACACCCAGCGTCCCGAGCTGGAAAGGCTGCTGGCCTTCGTCCGCGAGGGCGACACCGTGGTGGTGCATAGCATGGACAGGCTGGCACGCAACCTTGATGACCTGCGCCGCATCGTCCAAGGGCTGACACAACGGGGCGTGCGCATGGAGTTCGTCAAAGAAGGGCTGAAGTTCACCGGCGAGGACTCACCGATGGCCAATCTGATGCTGTCGGTCATGGAAGCCTTCGCTGAGTTCGAGCGCGCCCTGATCCGCGAACGTCAGCGCGAGGGAATCGTGCTGGCCAAGCAGCGCGGTGCCTACCGGGGACGAAAGAAATCGCTGAACAGCGAACAAATTGCCGAGTTGAAACGGCGAGTTGCGGCAGGCGACCAAAAAACCTTGGTGGCCCGTGACTTCGGCATCAGCCGCGAAACCTTGTACCAGTACCTGCGGGAAGACTGACCATGCCACGCCGCTCAATCCTGTCCGCCACCGAGCGCGAAAGCCTGCTGGCACTGCCAGATGCCAAAGACGAACTGATACGGCACTACACGTTCAACGAAACCGACCTGTCGGTGATCCGTCAGCGTCGCGGCGCCGCGAATCGATTGGGCTTCGCTGTGCAGCTTTGCTACTTGCGATTCCCTGGCACCTTTTTGGGCGTCGATGAGCCTCCGTTTCCGCCCCTGTTGCGCATGGTGGCCGCGCAACTCAAGATGCCAGTGGAAAGTTGGAGCGAGTACGGCCAGCGCGAACAGACACGGCGGGAGCACTTGGTCGAGCTGCAAACGGTTTTTGGGTTCAAGCCCTTCACCATGAGCCACTATCGGCAAGCCGTGCATACATTGACCGAGCTGGCCTTGCAGACCGACAAAGGCATCGTGCTGGCGAGCGCACTTGTCGAGAATCTGCGGCGGCAGAGCATTATCCTGCCCGCCATGAATGCCATCGAGCGCGCAAGCGCCGAGGCCATCACCCGTGCCAACCGACGCATTTACGCGGCGCTGACCGATTCTTTGTTATCACCCCACCGTCAGCGCCTGGACGAACTTCTCAAGCGCAAGGACGGCAGTAAAGTGACGTGGCTGGCATGGCTGCGCCAGTCGCCTGCCAAACCGAACTCTCGCCACATGCTCGAACATATTGAGCGCCTGAAATCCTGGCAAGCACTTGATCTGCCCGCAGGCATCGAGCGGCAGGTTCACCAGAACCGCCTGCTCAAAATCGCTCGTGAAGGTGGCCAGATGACGCCTGCTGATCTGGCAAAGTTCGAGGTGCAACGACGCTATGCCACGCTGGTAGCGCTGGCCATCGAAGGCATGGCCACCGTCACCGATGAAATCATCGACCTTCACGATCGCATCATCGGCAAGCTGTTCAACGCGGCCAAGAACAAGCATCAGCAGCAGTTCCAGGCTTCCGGCAAGGCGATCAACGACAAGGTGCGGATGTATGGGCGCATCGGTCAAGCGTTGATTGAGGCCAAGCAAAGCGGCAGCGATCCGTTCGCCGCCATCGAGGCCGTTATGCCCTGGGACACCTTCGCCGCCAGCGTCACCGAAGCGCAAACATTGGCGCGGCCTGCCGACTTTGATTTCCTGCACCACATCGGTGAAAGCTATGCCACGCTACGCCGCTACGCGCCGCAGTTCCTGGGCGTGCTCAAATTGCGGGCTGCGCCCGCCGCCAAGGGTGTGCTCGATGCCATCGACATGCTGCGCGGCATGAACAGCGACAGCGCGCGCAAGGTGCCCGCCGATGCGCCAACCGCATTCATCAAGCCGCGCTGGGCAAAGCTGGTTCTGACCGACGACGGCATCGACCGGCGTTACTACGAGTTATGCGCCCTGTCGGAGCTGAAGAACGCGCTGCGCTCCGGTGATGTCTGGGTGCAGGGTTCTCGCCAGTTCAAGGACTTCGACGAATACCTGGTGCCGGTCGAGAAGTTCGCCACTTTGAAGCTGGCCAGCGAATTGCCGCTGGCAGTGGCCACCGACTGCGACCAATACCTGCATGACCGGTTGGAATTGTTGGAGGCGCAACTCGCCACAGTCAACCGCATGGCTGCGGCCAACGACTTACCGGATGCCATCATCACCACCGCGTCAGGCCTGAAGATCACGCCGCTGGACGCGGCAGTACCAGACGCCGCGCAAGCCATGATCGACCAGACAGCTATGCTGCTGCCGCACCTCAAAATCACCGAGTTGCTGATGGAGGTCGATGAATGGACGGGCTTCACCCGCCACTTCACACACCTGAAGACCAGCGACACGGCCAAGGACAAAACCTTGCTGTTGACGACGATCCTGGCCGACGCGATCAACCTGGGTCTGACCAAAATGGCCGAGTCCTGCCCTGGCACCACCTACGCCAAGCTGTCTTGGCTGCAAGCCTGGCACATCCGCGATGAAACCTATTCGACGGCGCTGGCCGAGCTGGTGAATGCGCAGTTTCGGCAACCCTTCGCCGGCAACTGGGGTGACGGCACCACGTCATCGTCGGACGGCCAGAACTTCAGAACCGGCAGCAAAGCAGAAAGCACTGGTCATATCAACCCGAAGTATGGAAGCAGTCCAGGACGGACTTTCTACACCCATATCTCCGACCAGTACGCGCCCTTCAGTGCCAAGGTGGTCAACGTGGGCATTCGTGATTCAACTTACGTGCTTGATGGCCTGCTGTACCACGAGTCGGACTTGCGCATCGAGGAACACTACACCGACACGGCAGGCTTCACCGATCACGTGTTTGGCTTGATGCATTTGCTGGGATTTCGCTTCGCGCCGCGTATCCGTGACTTGGGCGAAACCAAGCTATTCATCCCCAAGGGCGATGCCGCCTATGACGCGCTCAAGCCGATGATTAGCAGCGACAGGCTGAACATCAAGCAAATACGCGCCCATTGGGATGAAATTCTGCGGCTGGCCACCTCCATCAAGCAAGGCACGGTAACGGCTTCGCTGATGCTGCGCAAACTCGGCAGCTACCCGCGCCAGAACGGCTTGGCCGTGGCGTTGCGCGAGCTGGGGCGCATCGAGCGCACGCTGTTCATTTTGGATTGGCTGCAAAGCGTGGAGCTGCGCCGCCGCGTCCATGCGGGGCTGAATAAGGGCGAGGCGCGCAACGCGCTGGCCAGGGCGGTCTTCTTCTACCGATTGGGTGAAATCCGCGACCGCAGTTTTGAGCAGCAGCGCTACCGGGCCAGCGGCCTCAATCTGGTGACGGCGGCCATCGTGTTGTGGAACACGGTATATCTGGAGCGTGCCAGCAGTGCTTTGCGTGGCAACGGCACGGCGCTGGACGACACATTGTTGCAATATCTGTCGCCGCTGGGGTGGGAGCACATCAACCTGACCGGCGATTACCTATGGCGCAGCAGCGCCAAGGTCGGTGCGGGGAAGTTTAGGCCATTGCGACCGCTGCCACCGGCTTAGCGTGCTTTATTTTCCGTTTTCTGAGACGACCCCTAATAGCATGATCGGTCATATTTCATTTTGTAAAAGTCGCCATGAAATATGCCAACATACAAAAGATGGTGTAGTTACATGGGCGTTCCACCCTGAACAGCCGCGTCTAGAGAAAAGGGGGAGAAAAAAAGAGAAAAAGAGAGAAAAAAGAGCGAGTCAGGGGCGCAGATGTGTAAGTTTTGCTCCTGTATTTGTTAGACACCTATTTGTATGTTGGCATATTTGGTTATGATTCTTTCTTTCTAAGAACAGGAGTTTCATGTGATGCTTGATAGCTATATTGGTTCATTGCTGAAGTACCTCCACCAGCTTGACTCTCTTTTTCGAGATACAAAGGTAATTTCAGCTCTTACCTGTGTCATTCCACCGGTAGAAAATGGTTGTGATGATATCGGTAAATGCATTGAGCCGGTTGTGAATTGGGGTCCTCATGCCTATACATCGGTTATTATTATCATCAATACTTTGACCGGTGAGCCTCATTCCGCAATACATAGCCACAGTGACGATATATTGCCCGACTGTAAAAACTATGCATATGGGATAGGGTATGAGTCTGCTACTGTTTTGTTTGTGGTGATTGCGGGGATTGAGAGTTACTATCTCGCGCTTAAAGCAAAAGCATATCTGAAGAACCAGAATTATTTACCGTTACTAATAAAATTAAACGGTTTAAATAAACATGCAGGTCGTTCAAACTTCCACTATTAATTATGTAAAAATCATTATGAAAGGCAAGGTTACTATTCCTTTAGATGAGGTAGTTGGCAAGATGCTGGATGCGAAAAATGCTCATTAGATCCCATTGAGCTTACCTCATAAAAAGGTATACACCTCAGAGTTTATCGGCAATTCAAGCCCTATTTTCAGCTTTCTCTTCCCCAAAAAATTTCATACAATTCAAATTGTAACCTCACATAAAAGTGGGGTTTGTAACCAACTTTGGTATGTAGAGGGTTAATATGAGTAGACAACGGGTATCAAAAGGCAGTGTTATACCAAAAAAAGAATTCAAAATAGCAACGGTGCTGTCTCTCCTTGCTGTTGATTGTGATTTTGATTCCTTCTTTTCTGAGTTTAAACGTATCTATCCAAAGGATTGGGAAAGAGTTAATAAGCGTTACCAAGAGCATGAGAGATTAACAAAGCCGGGTAAATCACATCCTATGGCAGAGCCTTTGCAATACATGAAGACTGCTTTCAATAGTTTTAAAAGAAAGCTATTAAAAGAATCTATTACCGCTAAGGATTTCTTATTATCTCTTGAGGAGCCAAAAGAGAAATATAGTGAGTCAGAACCATCAGAAAAAGTATGGAAAGATATTAAAAGAAATATAAGTGTTGTTTACTCCTTTGAGAAAAGGCTACTGGCGATTCACTTACTTGGTAAATATAAGTGTACTGTAGTGGTCAACTAAAATTGGCCACGGTTTTAGAGTTTTTCCGGTATTGGTTTTCTGATTCGTTTGGTGGTAATCCACCGTTATATTCATGCGGCCTGACCTCGCTGTAATACCCGACGATATAATCCGTTATTGCATGGGCTGCTTCACTGAAGCTGATGTAGCCGGTCACCGGCACCCACTCATTTTTCAGACTTCTGAAGAAGCGCTCCATCGGA
>NZ_JAMPSX010000052.1:0-6791 GCF_028484875.1 Providencia sp. PROV032 | reverse complement strand
GGCTAGTTAATCGCAGAGAGGCGGAGGCGGCCATATGCCATGGAAACCTGTAGTGGCTGTCATTTTCTTTATGCTACTTGCGATATCAATAATTGCTTTCGGTGCTTATCGTATGACAGATAACACATGCGGCATTGATAAAGTCAGTTTAGAAAAGCGCTGCCAGAAAGCCATTGATCACTACAAAGGTCGGCAAGTTAACTTTTAATCTTCTCTATGGTAACCGACATGAATAAAATCAGAGTATTGCTATTTATCGCTGCATGGGTAGCCATATGGGAATGTGGAAACAACACGAAAGGATAGGCGAGCTAAATACCAAGAATACCGAACTACTCGTTGAGCTGACAGAGCAAGTCAAAATTAATGAAGATTACCAAGAACGCGTCCAATCTCTTCATCAACTCGATACTAAACATACTCAGGAACTCGCTAATGCAAAAATTGAAATTGATAAGTTGCGTATTGCTGCTGAGCGCAATCCTGAGCGGGTGTACATCAAAGCCAACTGTAAAAAAGCCGAAAGCGCTACCCCCTCCGGCATGGATGATGCAGTCACCGCTCGACCTACTGACTCCGCTATCCGAAATTATTGGTTACTCAGAGAGCGAATTGCAGAGTCAGAGCAAATGATTAAGGGGTTGCAGAGCTATATTGAAGCAGAATGTTTATATTAGTTTAACCCTCCTTGAGCATTTATAAAGTTTTGAGCAATGATATCTCCTAATTCATTAGGGATTACTTCATCTAATTCAGATAAAGAATGAAAACCAAAGGCATCAATGATTTTTTTAAAATAAGGGAAATGGGTTGAAAATTGCTCGTCGGATTCAATGGTTAATCCAGAATATTTGGAAATTATATGTTGGCTACTATCAGAATATCTTTTCCCATTGTATAAGCATCCTTTAATCTCCAAGTGGTTTATATTTACTGGATAAATGCTTGATAAGTCATGGGTAATCCTGTTTAGCAATGGGCTGTCTAAATCAAAGCGGCGTTTGTAAATAAAGTAGCATGTCTCTAATGCTATAGTCGAGTGTATAATATTATTGCTGTAATCATTAACTATCGAATAAATAGATTTACCTTCTATATAGTCAATAATTTGTCTAAAGTAAAAAATGATAGCTAGCAATTTAATTTCGGAAGTTGTTAAGCGTTTAGTTATTTCTAAAGCATGATCTAGTAATAAATCAGTTTCTTCATTTTCATTATGTATTTTAGATACTATAATTTCCTGTAATAGCTCAGATTTAGTTTTATCGCCTTTCTTTGCGACTATAGTTGTTGCTTCACCAATAGCAAATTGTAG
This sequence comes from Providencia sp. PROV032, assembly GCF_028484875.1. Lineage (NCBI taxonomy): Bacteria > Pseudomonadati > Pseudomonadota > Gammaproteobacteria > Enterobacterales > Morganellaceae > Providencia > Providencia sp. PROV032. The sequence goes on along the minus strand of NZ_JAMPSX010000052.1, from coordinate 5,476 downwards.
GTCAGGATCTTGTAATTTTTTTTCAATCCGATCATCTAGTTCAGAGTTCAAACGTTCAGTGATATTTACAGCAAACTCCTGTGCTCTTTGTATAGCAACGTTCATTGCATCTTCACGTAATGCAGAAAACCTTTCCATAACAACGAGTCTACATATTTCCATTACTTCGGTAGTTGAGTTTCCTATGGTGGCATTGCCTGCGACTTGAATTGCAGATGAATTGTCACCTACATGTTGCCCTGATTTGCCGATAATACTCATTCTTTATCCTTTTTATCAGTACCTATAGTCAGATTTCCACCAACCTGTATTCCTGAAGAATTTTTACCTATAGATTGATTTATAGTGTTTTTATCTGAAGTTTTTGATGAATTGATATTTGCTACAGCAGTAAGACAAGTTACGATGCTACCAATCAACCCTGCTATGAATGGCCATGTAGGATTAGACCAAACTATGTATCCAAAAATAATTACCCCAATAAAAGCAATACAAGCAATAAAAATCCGCATTAAAGCCTCTGAGTGCATAAGTGTAGTAAGTCACTATATTAAATATATTAGAATTTTCAATGGTAAGCTTTTAACTATATGAGATAAACACGATGGCTAAACCGGATTGGGGGACGCTACAGCAACAGTTCCTCACCGAACATGCTAAATCAGGAATATCCCCGAAAGGGTGGTGTGAGAACCAGAGACTTAATTACGCAACTGCACGTCGATATATCAAGATATCAAATGCGCAATCTGCGCAAAACAAATTGCGCACTGCGCACGAAAAAGAATGCGCAAAAGAGCCTATATGTAATAGCGTGATACCAACTGCGCAGAGTAGAGAACAAGATAGTGCGCACGATGATGAAAATACTTTTGATGTGCGCAACTACGGGCTTAATGACTCACAAGTCAAATTTGTTAACGAGTATCTTATCGACTTAAATCGTGCTGCTGCATATAAGCGAGCCGGTTATAAAGGCGAAGGCAATACAGCTTATGTAAATGCTACCCGAATGCTAAGAAATGCTAAGGTTTCAAGAGCAATCGCGGATGCGCTAGCAGAACGAGAACGCAGAACCGAGATAACCCAAGATGCCGTATTAAAAATGTGGTGGGATATCGCAACTGCAGACGTTAACGAGCTAACTGAATATCGCCGATTATGTTGTCGCCATTGCTGGGGATTTGGATTTAATTATCAGTGGCGCGATGCGATAGAGTTTGAAGACGCTGTTACTGAGGCTAGGGCTAAAAAGAAAAAGATACCAAATGACAATGGCGGTTACGGATATGACAATTCACTTGATCCTAATCCCGATTGCCCTCGATGTAATGGCACTGGAATTGGTCGTGCGCATTTTCATGATACGCGCGATTTAGCCGGCGCAGCTCGCCGTTTGTTTGCTGGTGTGAAAGAGGGTAAGTTTGGTGTCGAGGTTATTACTCGTAATCAAGATGATGCCCTTAAGATGGTTGCGCAGCATTTGGGGATGGTTAAGAACAAGACTGAGATAACGGGTGCTGATGGTGGGCCTATTCAATCAACGGGGATTGACCTTAGTCACTTGAGTTTTGAACAGCTTATCTTGTTAAGAAAAAGCTGCAAAAATTAGAACTACAATGAGTACTTTAGTTTAACATTAAAAATTGATATATAATATTATCTGTACGGTTTATTTTGAATGATATTTAGTAGGGTTAAAATGAAAAATTATAATTTATGGCGTTATATGGATTTTACTAAACTTGAGAGATTGCTGAAAGATAAATCTATTTATTTTTGTTCTGCGAGAAAGTTTGATGATAAATTTGAAGCAGAATATGCTTGGGGTCCTACCGGGCATCAAAAATATTTAGAAAATATAAAAAAGCTCAATGAAAAATGCGGTGGAGGGATGGACATACAATCATTTATGTCCATTCATCTTAAAGATATTAAAGATTTAGCAACGCGTTCTTATGTTAGTTGTTGGAATAAAAATATTAATGAATCTGAGGCTATGTGGAAATTGTATTGTTCAGAGTATGGAAGCCATGGAGTAGTAATAAAAACAGATGTAAAAAAACTAAAGGCTTGTTTAATGAATACAGATAAAAACATTCTTTTTAAGAATGTACAGTATGTTGCTAATTTTTTCGTAAAAAAATATAACCCAGAAATAGAGGAAATGCTTTGCCATAAAAGAAAAGCGTTTGAATTTGAAAATGAATATCGTGCTTTTTTTGTTGATAGAAATGAACTTTTTAACTTAAACCCCAAGGAAGGGCATAGTATGCGGATAAACCCTGAAGAACTAATATCTGAAATTAGAGTATCACCTTATGCTGATGAACATATGAAAAATGAAGTTGTTAAATTGGTGAGAAGATACAACATGAATATTAATGTTAAAAGTTCGGAGATACAAACCTTTCCTATATTATCAATTAGTGAGGATATTATTGCTCATCAAACTCAACCGGATGGAAGTACAATAACATCAAGTCAATTGTTTTTGAATAAAGGGATTATTAATTAGCGTGTATTATTTGGAGGGTTATAGTGTTACATTGAGGTTTGAGACTTTTATTAAATAAGTCTCTTTTTTGTATTGTTAATATTTAATACAACTTTCTTTCCCATTTCACTGTCATTTTGAGGTGAAAGGGCTATTTATTCCATTTTAGGTGTGACTATGAACATCGATTTCAATTTACTTGATGTAGAAATCGAAAGGGAAATAGCACGCCGTAGTTTGCATGAATTCATTCAGTATATAAACCCTGAATACATCACGAGCCATTTCTCTCAAACGGTATGTGATGCGCTCGACCAGTTCTTGATTGATATGATGGAAGGTAAGCGACCTAAGTTAATATTAGGCGCACCGCCACAGCATGGTAAGTCTGATATTGTTTCCCGCTATCTTCCAGCCTACTTCTTTGGTAAATACCCCAACATGCGCGTTGGGGCGCTGTCGTATTCGTCTGATTTAGCCGGTGATATGAACACCGATGTTCAGCGAATTATGATGTCGGTTGAATATCATGCGTTATTTCCTAACAGCTGGTTGGGCAATAAGCCTGAAAATGGCATTGCTGTTAAGCGTAATTCTGACGAGTTCGGCATTGCCAATCACAAAGGCAGCTATGTGTGTGCGGGTGTGGGTGGCCCACTAACAGGTAAGAAAGTTGACCTCGGTATTATTGATGACCCAATAAAGAACTCGAAAGAAGCGCTTAGCCCGACGGTCAAAAAATCGATTTGGAACTGGTACGTTTCGACCTTTAAGACCCGCTTATCAAAAAACAGCGGTGAAATCATCATGGCTACGCGGTGGGCGACCGACGATTTATCTGGCCAACTAAAAGAAAAAGCCCCTGAAACCAAGGTACTCGCATTCCCTGCCATTAATGAGCAAGGGGAAGCGTTGGTACCTGAACTTCACCTTATCGATAAGCTGTTGGAAACCAAAGCAATACTGGGTGATTATTTCTGGTCAGCCATGTATCAACAATCGCCGAAGCCGGGTGATGGTCAAATCTTCCACGAAGAGTTTGTACGCTATTACTTACCTAAAGACCTACCTGATAAATTCGATAAGGTTATTCATAGTTGGGATATGACCTTTAAAGACAGCGACGGTACCGACTATGTAGTGGGGCAGGTTTGGGGCAAGAAAGATGCTAATGCGTATCTGCTTTATCAAATTCGAAAACGCATGAGCTTTACTCAAACTAAGGATGCAGTGAAGCTCTTAGCAGAAAAATTCCCTGAAGGGCGTCGTAAGCTGGTGGAAGACAAAGCCAATGGCCCTGCAGTTATCGACTCCCTTAAATCAACGGTATCAGGGCTAATCCCCGTTGAACCTGATGGTAGCAAAATCGCTCGCGCTCATGCCTGCACCGCTGAATGGGAGGCAGGCAACGTGTGGTTACCGCATAAAGACATTGCACCGTGGATAGTGGAAACCGTGGAGGAAATTACCACGTTCCCGTTCGCTGGCCATGACGACACAGTGGATGCGATGACGCAGGCGCTACGTGATTTATACCAGAAGAAAAAAGGCGGTTTCTTTACAACCAAGAGGTAATTCTATGTGGCCGTTTAAAAGGCGAAAAATTGCAGAGCAGATTGCACTGCCTAAGCGGTCAGCGTTTACCACAGATTTGTACCCTGCATTAGCAAAAGAGAATGGGTTTAACGGGTTAGTTTTACCACAGCCAATGAGTAACGGTATGGGGATGGACAGTATTGATACTTCCGTTCCCTCATTTAAAGGCGAGCAAGTTTATGGTGTACCCGAATCGCAAGCGGTTAACTCGGCAACAGGGAGATCAACTATACTTATCAAAAGGTTCAGATAAAAGCTATAAAATGGTTGTCCTATATAGCGGAAATCGTTTAGGGGACAATCAGACAATAAAATTAGGCGGGGATTATAGAGGGTGTATGTTCTACTTTACAGATGTAGATGGTTCCCCTACAACTCCAGCATTATTTCCCGAGGATAACTTTATGGTAGGTATAAATTCTGGTGGTGCAGGCTACGCACAACTGCGATTAGAAAGTAATGGAACAGTCATGAGATGTGTATTCAGTAAAACAAACGGAGCGCCAACTAAAGTAACAGCAAGAGTTAGGGCCTAGCCAAAAGTATAATGAGACTATTTAGCTTGGGATTTTGTCGTAATATGCACCATCTAAATAGTCTCTATTTTTATTAATCTGCTCTTCAACTTGCTCGTGTGTACCGAAAAAAAACATATATACTTGTACATCAAGTGACCTGATAATTTTAAGTCGTAGCTTGTCTTTCATTGTTGTCGGGGCACCAGTGACAATATATTTAATATTATTATTCTTTAAATAGTTAGCCTTGGGTATGAACAGCATTTTTGCTGAGGGTGTTTGGAGTATTTTAGAAAATGTATCATAGTTAGCCATCCCTCCATCAAATAATTTACCACCTGCAATCAGTGACTCTTTAGAGAATAGCTCCATCTTTAAGCGATCTTTATCTACAAATAGGGAGGTGATGAGCGCAGGGTTGTTTATTTTATCTGTAATGAGGGTGGCATCTTCATGCTCAGAAAACCAGTTGTTTATATCGTTGAAATCCAAAGCAGTATATTTTCCTAGAATTCTGAGCTTTTTAAATTCCTCTATGGTTGGAGGGAGATCGCCTTGATAACTGGTAAATTCCGCCCACTCATCCCATTTATGGACTGCGACGAGATGACCATCTTTAGTTTCACTGATATCAAGTTCAAAAACGCGAGCACCTTTTTCATATGAATTATTCAGTGCTTCTAGAGAATTAGTATAAATATTACCGTCAATTTCGCCACCTGCATGAGCTATTACAATTACGTTATTTTTATTTAGGTCTGCGATTTTCATTTCGATGTAAATATAGCCGCATATAACAAAAACAAAAACAAGTAAACATGCCCAAGCAAAAAAAGGTAACAATCTCATCAGAATATACCTAACC
>NZ_JAMPSX010000051.1:0-7067 GCF_028484875.1 Providencia sp. PROV032 | reverse complement strand
TACTTGGTGCGCATAATAGATATGTCGCTATTTTAAAAAGAGTTCTGACCGAATGCGATTGAATGGTTTTGGGAGTTACCGCATTCGGGAAGGTTCGTCTTTAGACATAGAGCGAATTATGCGAGCCTAAATTATTTTTATCTATTAGCCTCTACCATCAATACTATTATTCATATAGAAATCATCATATAACATATCAATTTCTCTTTCGGAAAATGCATCTTTAATTGTGCCATTTGTAAGATTTAACTTTAACTTGCTGATTGGCATTGAGTGAATTTTAGGTACAAGATGTTTTGTTGGCTTATGATTCTGGAATATTTCCGCTGAAACACCTGCTAACTTAGCATCTTTTTTATCATCTATATCAGATAAAAAGACGCTTGCAGCCAATATTTTTCCTGATATATCACGTATACCAACAATATATGCTGACTTTAAATTTTTATATCCTTGTTCTGCATTGAATCCTGTATCAATATCATATCTTGTTTGAGTAGGGTTATTGTAAACGCATAAGCTTAATGGAATGTTAATACTCATTATTTGTCCTTTTTGTAAAACGATTTTACTAGATGAAAACATCGGTATTATTAGACTGGCTTATATATTACAATTCAAGAGCAAAATTAAACATAAGGAAAATTAGAAGTAAATAGGTAAATTATTCATTTGAACTCCCCTCCTGAATTATTTCAATTCTGTTCCTTTTAAGCGCCTCTGCCAGCGCTACAACAGCCCAATCTGGGCATTTTCTGGAACTTGGCTTGTCAGGGTCATTTACCCATGATCTTACTGTTCTGACGGAGCAGGGGCGGCGTGTGTATTCACAAATCAGGTATGCGGCTCTGGCTTGAGTCAGCCCGTTTTCGTCCAGTAACGCCAGAAATGCAGCCCTGTTATCTGACACTGTTCAACCCGTCCCTTTTGAAGGTGATACTAACCGGCCCCTCTGCCGGAACCTCCATTACTTCACGAATTTTTTTATTAATAGCGTTTTCAGATACACTGACAAATGCAGGGATTCCTTTAATAAAAAAACTGAGCGTACAGGCAATGACCGTCAGGAAAAAACATATATTTGCAACTGAACGAATTCCCTCGGCAATTGTTTCTGAGGATGCATTGCGCAGTTCAGTAACAAACTGTGTTGTCTCGGCTGGATGAGAAAAGAAATAGAGCATAGAAACTGCAATAATTATTGCAAAGCTCTGAACGAAATAAGACCACAACCGGATTATAAACTTCCAGAAAAACCCCACATAACCGAATACAACAGCGACGCGTGTTCGCCAGTCTTGTTTAACTGACATAACAATTTCTTCATATTGTGATATTGGCATTGATCCAACTTCAATATTATTTACCCTGATTACTGCCACGCCATCCTGCATGTTCTTTTCTCCGGTTGATTAGCGAGTAGGCACATGTGCCTGTTTTGCTAGTGTAGGCACATGTGCCTATACTGGCAAGTTTTTATGCATCTCTCCGGGCATTCCGTAAAACACCAAGTCTGCTGAACACCACAAAAAAACTAAAAATGTGAAAAAAACACGAACCGAATAAGTCTTTAAAATCAATAGCTTGGTGCGCATAATCTATCTTATGTTAAATAGGCTTAAACAAAACCCATTCAATCACAGTACCACGCGTATGAATTGACATCAAGTGCTTTTTCGTGGGACTATCTTGCTCCCCCCCTTCCCCCAGCAAAACATCAGAAACAAAAAACCTCCAACGTTAGCGGCGATACGCGTCACCGCCTATGAACAAGGTTGGCATTAACCACCTACGAAAAGCCCTCATACAGGGAGCCTATGTCGTGGTTCAACTTAACGGAACCACTCTGGATGGCGTAGTCGGTCTGCATTGTGAACTGCGTTTGAGTATTCTATGAAATCGTCTGATTTAATAATCGTGGTTTCGGGCCTTACAATGAATGGGCGCAAATAAATGGAATCTTTACTACCCGCCTTATTGTGATAAATATTCAACACACAATGCAATCGTTCATCAGGCTCAGATATATCCCGCCATTGCTTAAAGCTCTGAGTGTTTTTGATGTAATTAATCAACACCGGAGCAATACCACGTTTGTCCATCTCGGTAAGGCTTTTTTTCTTGGCTATCTTTTTCATTATCTGACCAATGAAATTGACATAATCACCAATGGGCGAATTATCAATTATATTCGGAGAATAAAAGTCATCTTTCGCCACGGTAAATAATTACTGATGTTTGTAGCGAAAATCTCGAATATAGAAGACATGAGAGGTGAATGGGGTCGAATGGTTAAAGCTCATCTGGCTGATAGTTAGAATCATTAGTCCCTGTCATTTTCTGTCTCATGTGTTGATTGTCTTTCAATTAGATTGGCACACCTGATCAGGGGGTCGAATAGCAAAGCAGAGAAAAAATTGAAAAAAAACTGCCCAAAGGCAGCTTAGAAAATATCAATTACATCAAGCGGTTTTATTGAATTATTTCCCGTTCAAGCGGGGATTCATGCTGGATGTTTTTCGTATTTAAGGTGCGATGAGTACCATAGTCGATGATGAAAATGTCGAGATGGCCATGTTCGCCAATAGCCAGATCACTAACCTGTTTGGGCGTGAATACTGGCGTATCTTTGGCTATGGTAACAAGGTTGGTTCCTCCGGTTTTGGAGCGAACAGTCAGGCGGATAATGTCCTTTTTTTTGCGTCGTGCATTCGTGCCACCAGCGGCAGGCGCGTTTTGAAAAGAAGAGTTTGGCGCTGAAAACATCTGGTTGAAAATGGCATCCATTTTACTACCCATGTTGAGAGAGAAATCGTTTTTCATATAACCTCCTTTACTTAATGAAATGGTGATAAATGATGAGGTTCCGCTGGTGGGCGTGACCGCCAGCCCTATCTGTAAGTCCAATATGGTCACACACTCAGGATGAAGGTCGAATAGCTATCGTGCAGATTTAGGGCAAAAAAAAACTGGGCCAGAAGCCCAGTTCACATGCAAAAAATAAAACGATCAAGGCAACCAGCTGTCACTTTGCCAGATGTCTTCAAGCTTCTGCATTATTACTTTTTTTTCATCATCATCAACGCCACTGATCGACACTTCTGCACTGCTTCCCTTCCCCACACTTACCACAGCACGTTCGTAATTAGACAAGATCTCTTTCTCTATCTCAGCTCGTAATGCCTGCTGGATTTTAGCAGGCACTTTCTTGCTGGCATCGAAACACACATTTATACGTAACATATACCCCCCGGCAATTTACTGTATACATATACAGTAATACTACCAAAGGATAATGTCCAGAAAAACCTTATCAGGCAATCACTTCGATACTTTCGCCATGAAACGTACCGAGGATTTCCGTATGCACTTTGTCGTTACGTCGCTTACGGCTGATTCGCTCATTCGCATCATAGATTTTGAGCATTTTCACCTCTGGCCGTTCATTCTGAATAATAATGAAGGGCATCGGAGCCGTGACCATTGTCAGCTTCCCAGTCGGGTGTTGCTCGCTACGGAACGAGATGTTTGCCGATGGCTGAACCTTGAGACGACGCCTTATACGCAGTCGTTCTTCCGGTACGGAAACGATCTGCTTCATCAGCAACGCAAGCGGCACCTCTTTTTTCCCATCCTCCCTACCTTCCTTGCTCATACGCACGAGTAACTCAGCTTTGTCAGGAATGAGCAAAGACTCCTTTTCTTGCCAGCTAAATCTCACGGCTGATATATGCTCATCCTTCCACCAGCGGATCTGACGGTAAAGATGTAAAGTCAGCACCCCGGCACATTGATTATGCAGGGCTTCAAATCGTGCGCTACGTGTCTGGTAGGTCGTAATGATGTGAGTCTCAATACTCTTTTTCAGGGCATTGATTTGGCTCAGCAGGCGAACGAGCTCGACCGTAAACGCATTATCTTCTGATGGAAACCACAGAACACCAGATGCACGACGTGCAGACTTCTGGGAAAAATCATGCTTGATGTGCAGGTCACTCCAGATATCAACCGCCTTCTGAATGGCCTCATGGCCGTACAGGTGATCAGGGGCAACATACGAAATGGGTAAATGCTCATCCCCCCGCAGGACGGGCGGAATGTCGGAGACTTGGGAAAACAGAGGCGAGCTACCGCTGATCAGCATTTTCAGGGCGAGTAAATCGTCCGTAAGCTGTTCAAATGTTTTTTTTAAATCCATAGCGGATACCCCTGTCAGTTTATACAGTATGTATTTTAGCCAACAAGGGGAATTGTAGCAATAAAACTGTTTTGCAACTTTCGGCGCTAGATTTTCATCATGAAATTGCTCTGCCGGACGATGGCAGCATTAGCATTTACCTGTGACATGCAAAAAGAGTAACCCATTTATGTTAAAAATAAATAATAACCTACTGATTTTATTATTTAATAACTTTATTAATCTGAATAGGTACAATTATTTGTACTTGATTAATATTGAGTATATAATGACTAAATATCGTACAAAAAAAGGGAGTTATATGAAAACTGTTAATTATAGTGAAGCACGTCAAAACTTAACGTCTGTCATGAATGACGCCATTGATGACAGAATTCCTGTCCTTATCACCCGTCAAAATGGCATACCTTGTGTTTTGTTGTCTTTAGATGAATATCAATCTTTAGAAGAAACGGCTCATTTGTTACGTTCGCCAGCCAATGCTCGTCACTTATTAGATTCAATTGATGAACTAAATAGTGGTAATACTGTTATCAAAAAAATAGATGACATTTAACTAGGCAATAAAGAGTTAACTATATGAAAAATAAAAAATTTAATCTTACTAAAAAAATTGAGCGTTTTTTTGATAAATTAGCCACTATTTGTGGGGGCTATGCAAACATGGGAGTTATAGGCGTAGTCGCTACAATGGGTTTTATGGCATTAATATCTGTATTAATTGATGCAGATAAAATACTTATTATGACCATCACTCTGCTTATAATTATTTTTGCGTATATTGGTAAGAGACTGATATCTAAATGAATATAATATTTTCATCTAAATCATGGGAAGATTATTTATATTGGCAACAGATGGATAAAAAAACCATCAAAAGAATCAATGAACTAATCAAAGATATCATGAGACACCCATTTAGTGGTATAGGAAAGCCAGAGCCGCTAAAACATAATTTAACTGGGTTTTGGTCAAGAAGAATAACAGATGAGCATAGGCTAGTTTATAGGGTTACTGAAAAAGGGCTAGAGATAGCTTCTTGCAGATTTCATTATTAATAAATTACATCATAAAACGAGATACCAGTTGGCCGGTAATTACATCTTTGTCCTTAAAAAAAGATAATATTTAACCTAACCTAACCTAACCTAACCTAACCTAACCTTTGGTAAATCATCCCAGTTAGTCAAATACGCAGGGGATAGCATATTTCTCTTCATTGCGAAAACGGGGTTTATACCTTGTCCGGCAAAAAACAAATGGTGTCTACCCTGCTTGTTGAGTGTATCAAGTAATTGCATGAGATTTTCACTGTTACGGTACTGGGCCGGTTCAGTGAACAAATCAAGTTGTGGCTCACGCTCGCGAATATCACAAAGCATCACACCTGCTTTAGCATAACGGACTTCTGGCCTCCAGATCCGTTTTAACGCGCGTTGTGCGGCATTAATAATATCCCTGCTGTCGTTGGAGGGAGTCACCAGCATTTCAGTAGCCTGATTGGAATAAGGTACATCATTTACTGCATAGGGGCTGGTGCGTATAAAAACACCAATTACAGAGACATACCCTTTTTCCTGCCGGAGTTTTTCGGCAGCGCGAGCCGCATAATCGGTTATGGCTTGCTGCATTTCATGAAGGTTGGTGACTCGCTCACCGAAGGAGCGGGAAACGACTATTTGCTGTTTCATCACGTCATTTTCTTCAAGCGCCATGCAAGGTTCCCCCCGGAGTTCCCTGACGGTACGCTCAAGGACAACATTGAACTGCTTTCGTACCCGAAAAGGATCAAGGCAGGATAGTTGAAACGCGGTTTCCACTCCCATAAACCGAAGCCTTTTACCCAGCCGTGGGCCAACACCCCACACGTCTTCAACGGGCACAAGCCGCATCAGCTTTTCTAAACGGGTAACATCATCAAGCGCGACAACTCCGCCAGTTGCCGGATAGGTTTTTGAAGCATGAGAACACAATTTCGCGAGTGTTTTTGTCGGTGCTATCCCAACACCACAAGTAAGCGTTGTCTGACGCTGTACCTCTTCTCGCAACATGCGGCCATAGGCATCAAGAGTCATTAAACCAGTGATATTCGTGGCATCAAACCAAAGTTCATCGATTGAATACACTGAGCTACGCGGAGTCAGTGACTCTATAACAGATGCAAACCGGGAACTAAATGCGGAATAAAGGGCATAGTTTGAACTGAAAACAGCGACATTGTTCCGTTCTATGAGATCTTTGATTTTAAAGAATGGCTCGCCCATTTTTATACCAAGGGCTTTCGCCTGCTTGTTACGGGCTACGCAGCTGGCATCATTATTCACCGTTACACGTTTTACACCCTAAAATGTTATGAAAAACCTTTCTGAACAAAGCCTGTAGCCTGATTTGTGTAATTCTCACCGATATGAAGCAATAAGTTGAGAATTTTTTAATATGGGGCTCATTAATTCTCAACAATTAAGTGTGGCATAACATTAATGTCTAAAACTTCTCAGTCTCGCATGCCAGATTGGTTCGTAGTCGTCGAGTGGTGATTGTGACAATAAAGATCGAAACTTATGCTTTATCAACATGGCTATCTTAGATAAGTGTGCCAACAAAGTTTGAAACACACTTTTGCCCCAAAATCATTTAGCTTGAGATTCCTGACCACTCTCTCATGTCAGTTCTTGACCAACTTTCCCTAATAGCAGATTATGAGCTTAGTTGAGCATTTGCGACTATACAGACATGTTCTGCAATTTGTGGGAGCAAGGGATATAAAGACAGTTAGAACAGTATGCTGCTACGGTATCTGCATTTTATGAAAATATTATATAGACAATGTCTGCTGAAAAGACACTGTTATGTATTTTTGGAGGTCTGT
>NZ_JAMPSX010000050.1:0-7425 GCF_028484875.1 Providencia sp. PROV032 | reverse complement strand
TGCAACAGGAATACCATTGATCTTCATTAAGCTATCGCCTTCAACGATAGTCCCTGTTTTTTTACATGAAGGACAATAAACAGAGTCGCCCACACAGGCGACTCCTTGGGTTTGCTTGGCGAGAGAAGAAGCTGTCAGCACCGTACCACCAGTATTTGTCGTATCATTTTTTAAGATAATTTTTCTGCCGTTCACAAGACTACGCATTGCGTTTTTTCTCCTGATCAAGCTTTGCTAAAATCTGTTCGACCTGTTGCTCAAAATCAGCAGGAAGGGGGTTTTTACCAAAAGACAAAAAGGGTTTGCGGGCTTGGTAATCGACAGGCGAAACCGCATCTCGCCTTTGTTGCATATAAGCATTGAGAAACGTGATAAAACGATGGTTTTCACTGTCGGTGCTGGTCAGGAAACTGGAGTAATGGGAAACATTTGGCTTGTAAAGTATGGTTTTCAATTGCCCTGTTTTTTCATCGATGCCATACAGTTTAATCGCCAGCATTTTACCTGCATAGCCGAATTGTGCATCTTCATAGCGCGTTAAACGTACTTTCCCCATCCCATAGCTATACAATATTCCTCGTTGCCTATCAGCAATAAGATACACCGGAGGGGTAAAAAAAGAGAGATAGCCCAATAGCCATAAAAAACCCGGGAAAAAGATCAACCAGCCGATAACAAGGTATTTATCATATTGACTGTTAGTAAAGAACTCGCCTGAATTATTAGCTTTTATATAATCCCACCAACTAATTTTTTCTTCGCCAAAAAAACGCTTATATGAATCTATCATTTTTAATGCATGCGGATCCTTTTTATTTGGCTTTGCATATTTGTCCTCCACGTGCTTAGCCATCATTTCAATTGAGGCTTTAGAATCAATATGGTTATTAGCAAAATTATATAACGTATAACACGCCATTACTAAGAGCACGATAAAAAAAGGTATCGTGTTGGTAAGTTGACTATTCCGCTGTGGTGAATTAATCACACAACGCTGTTTATTGACTGCATCTAAAAATACCAGTTTTTGAGGCTCCAACGGATCATCGTAGTGACAACTTTCTTCAATCAATGGCGTGGCTTCTAATTGCTCTGGGTGCTTTGTTGCCGTATATAAACTCGTCATTCAGTGCCTTCCTCATCAATACAGCCATAAAGTTTATCATTAGGATCACCGTTTCGGTAACGCAATGGCGCAATCTCGCCTTTAAGACGATCCACCAAGTAGTACCAATAAATGGATGGGATAGATTGCCCCAGAGGATTACCGGCAAAAATACCTGCTTCAACCTCAAAACTCAGTACAAGCTCTCCATCACGCAGTGCCGTACAGGCTAACGCATCTTGCAAAGCTGCCTCAAACGCCGCATTAAATTTTGTTTGCTGTGAAGCCAAATAGTCAATCCCACGATGTTTGACTACCGTATCCCTTTGTTTGGGTAAAGAGGCCACAGGTGTTCCCGCGGGATAAGCAAATAAAGCTTTCTTTTCAACCAATTGATATTCAACATCCGAAATACCGCATTGAAAATTAGACTAGTAAAACTAATTCACCCAACAGGCCTTCTTTGGGTAATTATTGCTATTTTTGAATACTGAAAATCTAAAGTTTCGGTATAGAACTCCATAAAAAACTAACGTTGCACAGGTAACGTTAGTTTCTTTAACTTATCATATTCGTCACAAGAGAGAGGATACCCTGCTTTGCATGCTTTCATAAATTCTACTTTAGCCAATTCATCATTTTGCTTTGTACCTAGACCATGCGCATAAGCGACACCAAGGTAAAACAAACCGATAAAATCCTCTTGCTGAGCGGATTTCTGTAACCAACCAAAGGCTTCTTCATGTTTATTTTGGCCTGTTAAATGCGATGCAAATAACACTTGTGCTCTGGAATTGCCAATACTTGCACACTTTTCTATGGTTGAAATCGAGTAAGGTGACTTACTTTGTAGTATAGAGTTAATCTCTTTATCGCAATCAACAGCATACGCAGATATAGAAATCAACAAAAATGACAATGTAAATAATATCTTCATAATAGTCCTGTTAAGGAGTGCAAGCACATAACTTAGAATACCAATAGTCTAATTTTTTGATTTTAGAACATCATATTCGTTACAAGGGTAAGTATTATTATCTTTAGTTAAAGCCGTTTTTACATTGTAGTTAATGGCACTTACAAAATAATCAGCGGCCTTCTCGTTATCAGTATCAACACCATCCCCATTTTTATACATATTTCCTAAATAGGAATAAGCCGTAGCATCACCTAATTTGGCAGCGGCTAAATACCACCTTTTAGCCTTGCGTGCATTCTTTGCGGTAGCATAGCCATTTTGATACATGTGTCCCAAGAATGTCATGGCCTGTGGAATACCATTATTAGCTGCATTTTCCACTAACTCGAAGGCATAGAACCAATTTCTATCAACGCCTTCACCATCGAAATAAAGCAAACCCAAAACAAATTGAGATTTAGCACACCTTTGATCAGCCGATTTTCTTACCCACTCAAAAGCCTCAGTCGGTTTTTTGGCTTCTAATTTATACCATCCACCTAAATCGAATTGAGCTTCTGGGTCCCCTTTTAGTGCATTCTTACAAATACTTAAGTTAGGTTTCCCTTCCCAGTCAGACTTGTGTTTTTCATATAAATCGTCACATAAATCCGCATTACAGCTAAAAGTGACAAGCAGACCTAAAAAAAATATCTCTTTCATGTTGTAAGCTAAGCCACATAAATATCTACAAACAAGTATGCATTAACGGAATCAAAAGTCCGAGGTTACCCTCATTCTATAATTAGTAATAAGCATCATTGTGTTATTCCCTATTAAATTATCTCCAATATAACATCCTAAACCATATTCATTTATTGCTAGTTTACATTATTACACTAAGTCGGATTTATGAATGACGCTTCAAAGGTAAATAATGTTTTTCTAAATATTTATCGACATGTTTAGCAAGATTAATTAAATCCGCATAGGCTACCGGTCCTAGTTCAGGCATTTTTCGTGATAAATATTCTGCCTTTGTTATCATCAATCTATTAGCTTCATCGATTACTTCCTGCTCCAAAAAGATAGAAGGTACTACTGCCCAATTATATTCAGGTGTGTTCGTTTTTTGTCGTCCCGTTAAAGCCCAGTCAATTTTTCCATGATAAGATTCTATGGCAGCTTTCAACACAGCAATAAAATCTTGATGATTACGTTCATCTACAGGACGAAAGTTTGTTGATGGCGGCTCATTAATAGTATCAGCAATATAAAGCTCGCCATCAATAAAATTAGTGGGGTCAATATACTTTTTCACAAAACGTCGGCTAGTTCTGTTCCACTCAATATCAATATATTTTCTGATAACAACCATCAATTCACCGCCTTGGTTATTTTCAAGTGTCATTATTTTAATCCTGTAGGTTTGTTAGTAATCGTTAGCTTTCCGTCATTAATACCTTTGATGTGTTTCTCCCAATCCCCTTTAGGGATTGCTTTGGAGGAGATATGTAGTTGCATAAGTAACTTGCACAAAATTATTTACAGGCTAAATATGTATTATTTAATAACGGTTACCTTACCATCGATTATAGATAAATTGGAAACAAGCAATGAGCCGTTTTATTATTCCGTTTGATGACCGCCTAGACGGTCATATTTAAATGAAAGACAAATACACAGAATTATTTACAGGGGCAATATATTTTATTTAACAACCGTTACTTTACCATCAATTATTGATAAATAAGGTGTCGTGATGAAAAAATCACCATTTGAATTTTCTATTTTTAGTGGAGAAGCTCGGCCATATCCTTTTTCAAAACGAAAAATTCTACCGTCCATATATGAATTAAGTTTAAACCCATCCCAATTTATAGGAACTGATTTATAGCCCTCATTAAAAAAACGTTTAAATGGCATTGATTCCCACATTTTTTGTGGTGTACTACCTTGTTCTATTGCAAGTGAACCCCACATTCCTTCTGTTTTTTTATATATCTCATCTAAATTTTGGTTTTTAAATGAATTCTGAAGTGATTCATAAAAATTTTTGATTTGAGGTATATCTGCATTCGATACTGGTTGCCCTTTCGTCCAGTTCCATTCAGGTAAGTCTTTTGCAACAAAGGACTTAGTTGCCTCTATCATATTTTTTTCAGCATTATTAGAGCGAGGGCTATCACCAAAAAACTCGATTTTACTAGGATAAAAATCTGGGTTTATTTTAATTTCCCCATTAGTATCAACAATTAATTTAATTCCAAAACTTGGCTTGTCATCAATTGTTTTTTTAACTGTAGCTGAACACCACATGTTACTAGTTAATTTATCGCTATCAGTTAATGAGTTATTTAGCATTGTAACACTCAGCGTGTTTTTACCATTTTGTAGGTATGAACTAATAGTTTTTCCAGTAGTAAAACTATTGTCGGTCATTCCTACATTATCAATAACCAACATGTCGTTAATTTTTATAAAACACAAAGCATCATTAGTATTAAAGCTAACGATATAGTTTGTTTTCATTTTTTCTTCTGCATTTGAACTACTCATAACGCCCACCATTCCAAACAAAAAAAATATAATTTTAGCCCAAGGTAAAACGCCAATCTGATTCATCTTTATTCAAAGCCTCATAAATTATCCATTCTTTATAGCCACCAGGTTTTATCTGTATTGGGGGCGTATCACTTTCTATAGGTTTATTTTGTGCACCCATACTATAGTTAGTATAAACTTTTGCTTTAATGCCTTCGTGATAAATAACAACCGTTAAATCGTCCCCCTTTTCTTTGTCAAAAGCGATATTTAGTTTAGCCGCAATTTCAGCACCAGCTTCAAAAAAACCTTGTATTCCCCAATAGTTAATACCTGCTTCTAAGTGCGCATTACCGATTAATTCACCTTGAATTTCAATATCTCGTCCGTCAGACTCAAACTCACCTTCATCATCAGTTTTAAATTTAAAGTTACCATGTAATCCACAGCTAAACGTGAGTTCAAGCACCATTTTGGCATAAGCACCTTCGTTGCCTTCCTTAACAGCTTCTTCATTTTTCTCGAGGAATTCTCGTGCATTGTTAACAACAAAATCAACATGTGCATAGGTAGCAAAAGCGGTTAATAGGTCTACAGTAATTTGAAAACCAAATAGAGGCGCAAAACCAACCGAAACATTCCCTTGAGTAATAACACCATAATTTGAAGATTGATGTGTTTTTATTCCGCCTTCTATTTTTAGTACTGGATAGCAGAATTCAGTTGAAACCAAGGGATATTGCACTCTATTTCCTGAGCTTAATACAGAATTGATTTTATTAAATGCAGTATCAATACTATTTGTTAAGTTGAGCTTATTCTTATTTGTAAGAAACTCTTTTTTAAGCTCTGTGTTAAAGGCGACTGTTTCATCACCTATAATACTAGTGATCTCACCTTTAATACCTAATCCAGTTTTAATACCGTATTTTTTTGTGTGTTTAGTCCAGCCACTGTGCGTTGGTCTGTATCCTCTCGCTACATTATTTGCTGTTTGTTCAGCTTTTCGAGCTTCGTTACTCTTTTCCTCTAATGCAGATTCAAGGCCGATCTCAACACTAACTTTAAATTCACGGTATAAAATAAGATCAAATTGAGCGGATGCTAGATGCTTTTTTCCTTCTTTAAAAAGTAAAGCAGTACCATGAGTCATTGGGTTCAGTGTCACTTGGAGTAATTTTATGGCATTGGGAACGGTCAGAAATGGCGCCGCTCCACATTCTGATAATCTCATACCATACCTTTGACGATAACGAGGGTCATCAGTGAAACCTTTTCGATAAATAAAACTATCAAGCATAGATATTGGATTATTTTCCCCGAAAGAAAACTCAGATGTTCTTTTGGTATAAACAAGGACATCATCAAATACTTTCTGTGGGGAAAAATCCCCATAGAGTGAACCATTTTCATTAAATACGTTCCCAATAGGGCAGTTAGGATTATGCGAAATACAACCTTTTGGTGTAGCCATTAACTTTAATGGAACCGTTTTACCTTTTTTAGGTTCTATTAGATAAGTAAATCGCCTAAAAAAATGTTGTTCTTGACGGTATATTTCAGTTTTCCCATCAAAATTTATTGTGGCTTCTAAAGTGCAGTTTGTGGGGATATTGCATGATTGGCAAATATTCGCAAATACACTTGACTGTTTATTTTCAGATGAAGACATCATAATCCCTTACTTAGCTTTAGGTATTACAAGGTAGACTGTAAATACATAAGTTAAATATTAGTTTTAACTTAATATAAGAGTGCTTAAGCAAGCTTCCGCAGTAGCCCCAGTTTAGAAATGTCACGTTTCGGTATTATAAAAAATAAACCTCTGCCGAGATAAAGACATTAAAAATGTTGGTGACTATGCTAGATAAAAAATTAAATCCCTGAAGGTTATATTCGTTTCTATCAATTAACCAATCGTTACCGACGAGTTACCCATTAATACGCCACCGCAACTTACTGTATCACCTGTTCTGGCCGCAGGTTTGCCATCAATAAATACACTACTTGAACCGCCAACGATAGTTCTTGAATGCCCACCATGGGGCGCTAACGCATCTCCTTGCCGAGCCACTGCCTTGCCATCGACTTTTACTGTTGATGAACCTGTAATTACTTGGGTAGGGCCATACTTGCCATGGCCAGTATCGGAATCACCCATGAGAATAATTTTGGGCATAAATTAGGTCCTTATCGAACAATCGTCACTTTTCCATTAATAATGGATAAGTAGGGATAGTAGTGAAATATGAGTCCCTCAGGATTAACTAGTTTTATTGGTAATAGCCGGTTAGGCACTACAATCTCCTTAGGCACTGTACTGCCGATAAAAATCTGGAATGGTATTTATTAACATCATCGATAACTTTTCAATTTTAT
Organism: Providencia sp. PROV032; assembly: GCF_028484875.1. Lineage (NCBI taxonomy): Bacteria > Pseudomonadati > Pseudomonadota > Gammaproteobacteria > Enterobacterales > Morganellaceae > Providencia > Providencia sp. PROV032. The sequence goes on along the minus strand of NZ_JAMPSX010000050.1, from coordinate 499 downwards.
AAAAGTCCATTGCATCCGGTATTGATAAAATCACACGCCATTCCGAAGGAAGAGAATCCACATCATATATTTCGTAATAGACAAGAAGATAACAAAATAGACTTATTGATTTTTCGTGATTGATATCGTGTTCATAACAAATATCTACGATCCTTTTTGCATACTCAAAGTAAAATGCCCATGTTTTTTCATGACACAAATCTGACGTAAAATATTTTAATGAACGTATTTTGGGATTACAGATAGTTTGCAAGATTAAACTTTCAATCGTTTCATGTTCTTTTTGGGTCTGATATTTTTCAGTTGCTCGAACAAAAAAAAGTGCCATTTTCGCTGTTAATAACGCTATTTTTTGTTGAGATAATAATTTCATTTCTACATCAGTAAAACGCATCAGCTTGCCCCCAAGCTTTGCATTATCGGGAAATCCGCGGCGCTCACGCTCAAAGCGGGAAGCGGTTTCCTCTCCCCATAACAATGTCTTCAGTTTCGTAATAGG
>NZ_JAMPSX010000049.1:0-7961 GCF_028484875.1 Providencia sp. PROV032 | reverse complement strand
TTTAGAAGTTTTCTTCTAACCGGTTTGTCGTGACAACGGATGCGCATTATAGGGAGTCGAAAAATTCTCGCAAGTGTTTTTTTGATTTATTTTACCAAGCGATGATTTATTAAACAAATAATGCAAAATAACTACATTTTGTTGAAATTACGACCTACAACTGTTCAAATTCCGCAGCGAATTCGGCAACCTTTTCCCAGTTAGTATACTCAATCTCTGTTTTCGGGTCAGTTGGGCCGTCTGTCATTTTCATAATTAAGCGGATCATCATTCTATCAAACCATGTATAACGCGGATAAAACAGCGCTCCAGCAAAAACAGATTTCAATGTTGGCTTCCAAGGACACGCTTCTAAAAACTTCCGTGTATACGCGTTAGTTTCAGCCGTATTCTTACCTTCTTTTCTTGCCGTTAAGTTTACAGCAAAAAAACCAGTCTTCATTGAGTTCAATTGATTTTGATGAGCTCCCACAAAACGTTGCAGTTTTTTATTGAAATGCCCATAACGAATGGATGCCCCTACTAATACTTTCTCGTAGCCTGATAAATTAAACTGTTGGTCAGTATTTAAATCACGAATATCACATTCACGACCCGAGCTTCTCAGTTGTTCCGCCATTTTTAAAATGATTTTTTTAGTTTGCCCGTCTGTACTGGAATGTAAAAGTAAATAGCTCATTATCGTTCCTAGATTATTATCATTTCTATATAGATAGTCTTATATATAGATTGCACTCAATTATTCACGCCAGAAAGTTGGAGTCAGTAACACTAATAAAGTAAACACTTCTAAACGCCCAAATAACATAGTCACCACTAGAATCCATTTACCCGTTGGATTCATTGACGTAAAGTTATCTGCAACAGTCCCAAGGCCTGGTCCCAAATTATTAAGTGTGGTTGCTATTGCTGAGAATGCGGAAAATTCATCAACACCTGTTGCAATCAGCAATAATAAGCTGACGACAAAAACAAGTGCATAGGCAGAAAAGAACCCCCAAACCGCTTCGATGATCCTTTCAGGCAATGCACGCTGCCCCAGTTTGATCGTGTAGACCGCATTTGGGTGAACTAAACGCTTTAATTCACGCGAACCTTGCAAGAAAAGCAACAAGATACGAATAACTTTTAGTCCGCCCCCTGTTGAACCTGCACATCCCCCCATAAATGCGGCACATAATAGAAGCATTGGTAAGAAAAGAGGCCAACCGGAAAAACTGTCTGTCGTAAACCCTGCGGTTGTTGCCATCGATACCACTTGGAAGAACGCCTGATCAAGTGTTTGCCCGAAGCTACCATAAACTGAATGGTACATAAGTATTAAAGTACAAATCACCACTAAGACAAATTGGAAGCTGATGAACATTCTAAATTCGGGATCGCGCCAATAAATCCCCAAACTACGTCCAGTTAGTACTGCAAAGTGTAAACCGAAGTTACAACCAGAGATAATCAGGAAAACACCAATGATAGTGTTAATTGCTGGACTGTTGAAATAACCAATACTGGCATCATGGGTTGAAAACCCGCCGATAGCGATAGTCGAAAAACTGTGAGAAATGGCATCAAAAACATCCATTCCGGCTATCCATAAAGCGACTGCACAGGCAATCGTGAGCAGTACATAGATTAGCCATAATGTTTTTGCCGTTTCTGCAATACGAGGCCGCATTTTATTGTCTTTCAACGGGCCCGGCATTTCTGCGCGATATAGCTGCATACCCCCAACGCCCAGTAGCGGTAAGATAGCAACAGCAAGTACGATGATCCCCATCCCCCCTAGCCATTGAAGCATCTGCCGATAAAATAAAATGGCTTTGGGCAAGGAGTCAAGCCCTGTTAACGTTGTCGCTCCGGTGGTAGTCAAACCTGAAAACGATTCAAAAAAAGCATCAGTGACCGACAGGTTGGGTCTTTCAGAAAAGATAAAAGGCAATGCTCCTACACTTCCCAGTACCGTCCAAAATAAAACAACAATAAGAAAACCTTCTTTTGCTTTAAGTTCGTGCCGGCTATTACGGGTTGGTAGCCACAAAAAAAGACCAATTAGCAAAGCAGTAACAAAAGTCTGGCTAAAAGCTCGCCCTGCGCCATCACGATAAATTAGCGCAACAATACCTGGAATAACCATGGTAAAAGAAAAGATAATGACAAGCAGCCCGACTATGCGGGTTATTGCACGAAAATGCATTCGGCAGGTTCCTTGATAAAACTGTTTACTATTCCGATTCTGGCGTGAGCGCTAAGGCCCCACGACTTATATCGCGTAATTTATCATTGACCTCCTGCTCAAGAGTAGCAGGAATTGCAATTTGTAAAGAGACAGTTTCATTATAATCACTGTGCAAAACCGTGCCATTCACCTGAGCAAGCAATTGTTCAATCGCATTAATCAATGAATAGTCACACACTAAATTAAAGATTTTTTGTGGTACTTTTGTCTTTGTCGGTAATATTTTTAATGCTTGCTGGGCACCATTTCCATAGGCTTTAACTAGCCCACCCGTTCCCAGTTTTATCCCACCAAAATAACGCACAACAACACAGGTAACCTCCCCTAGGTTGCTCCCTAATAGTTGCGCCATGATAGGTTTTCCCGCCGTTCCTGTTGGTTCACCATCATCAGAAAACCCCAGCTTTTGTGAATCATCAGGACGACCAGCAACAAATGCCCAGCAATGGTGCCGAGCATCTGGGTATTGAGCTTTAATTGATTGAATATAATCTTTTGCCGCGTCAATACCATCTGTATGAGCTAAATACGTAATAAATTGGCTTTTTTTGATCTCTTCTGTAAACGAAATGGTTTCAGCCGGTATTAAATAAGGTTTCATTAACGTAAATGTAAGTCTCGAGTCATATTTTCAATACGATTTGCATGGATCACGATATTATCTTCAATGCGGATCCCACCGTAAGGTTTGAAGAACTCGATTTTATCCCAATTAAAATGCTGGCTGAACTCCCCATTTCGCCATTCAGATAATAAGGATTCAATGAAATAGAGTCCAGGCTCAATAGTTAACACCATTTTAGGCTCTAAAACACGAGTACAACGTAAGAATGGATACATCTTAGGAGCCGCGAGATGTGTACCCCTGTCATCTTGCATAAAGCCTGCAGCATCATGAACTTGCAAACCAAGAGGGTGCCCTAAACCATGAGGCAAAAATGGCGTTGTTAAGCCACTCTCCACCATAGACTCTTCGGTAATACCTTTAACAATATCATGCTTAATCAGTATTTTAGCAACCCTGTGATGCATATCCACATGATAGTCTGTATAACGTACACCCGCCTTGATCGTATCAATTAGAGCAAGTTGTTCCGTATTGACATCCGCAACCAATTCAGCAAATTCATCTTTACCCTTCGCTGCATAAGTTCTCGTAATATCAGCAGCATAACCATTATATTCTGTACCTGCATCAATAAGAAAACTGTACAGTTCATTTGGCACAGTTTGTTGCAGCTTAGTGTAATGTAACACTGCTGCATTTTCATTCAGCGCAACAATGTTTCCATAAGGCACATTGGTGTCTCGATGCCCAGTCGACTGCAAGTAACTGGCATTAATGTCAAATTCACTCATGCCTGCACGGAACGCCTCAAGAGCCGCAATGTGCCCATTTACGGCCATTTTTTGAGCTTCACGCATGCAGTAAAGTTCATAATCTGTCTTATAAGAGCGATGATAATGATAGTAATCTAAAACCAATTTGGGATTAATATTATGCAGAGAAATCCCTAAAGACTCGGCTCTTTCTGCTGATGAGCCTATGTAAGCAACATTTTCTTTTGAAATATTAGCAAGAAACGTTTTGATATCATCCGCATTTTTTAAATGGATTAATTCAATATCTTTAGTCCAAAAACTATTCGGTAATGGCTCAACACTATGCCAATAGTCAACAGGGGAATAAAACCATAACTTAGGTTTATTTACGCCATCAACTAATAACCATGAATGTGGAACATCGGTGACAGGTACCCACGCTTTAAAATGAGGGTTAACTTTAAACGGATAGTCGCTATCATCAAGAAAGATGCGTAGCGGTTCACCTGAATGAATCAATATGGCATCTAATTCGCTGCGCTGTAAAACTTGCTGAGTTCTGTTTTGTAACGTTTTAATGTGTTCAGCGTAGAGTGCAGTCAGTTTTTCCATTTCTTTCAACCTTTCAGCATTAATTAGAAAAATTAAGCTTACCACGTTCTGTTATTAACGGATATGCACTCTGTTGCAAACTCACAATAATCAATTGATATATAATGAATTTATCATCTAAAACATTAATTATTTCACTTAATTGCTGTGACCAACCTTCCATTTTTGTTATTAAAAGTTTGCAATTAATTAACATTCTAGTCACACTCAACTCATCTGGTCGTACCAGATAACATTACCACGTAGAGGAGAGCAGAATGCTTTATCAAAGTGACACTATTTATATTCAATGGTTGAAACAAGGGATTGCAGAACTGGTTTTTAATTCACCAGGGCCAATTAATAAATTGGATACCCACACCGTTGCTTCACTTGATGAAGCCGTGTCTGTTCTTGAACAACAAACCGAACTGCAAGGTGTAATTTTCCGCTCTGATAAACCCGCTTTTATTGTCGGTGCTGATATCAAAGAGTTTCTTTCGCTTTTCGAAGCGTCAAAAGAAACACTAAGTGATTGGTTACACTACGCTAATAGTATTTTTAATCGCATCGAAGATCTGCCTGTTCCAACGATTTGCGCCATTAATGGCTATGCATTAGGTGGTGGCTGTGAATGTATTTTATCCACTGATTTCCGTATTGCCTCTCCAGATGCTCGAGTTGGACTCCCTGAAACGAAACTTGGGATCATGCCTGGTTTTGGTGGCTCAGTTCGGCTACCTCGATTAATTGGTTTGGATAGCGCATTAGAAATTATTACTGCGGGTAAAGATGTTGATGCCTCCCAAGCTTTAAAACTCGGTCTTATCGACGCAATTGTTAACACAGAAGCACTCCCACAATCAGCTCTTCAAGTCATTGAATCTGCGGTTGCAGGGGATTTTAATTGGCAGCAAAAACGCCAACCCAAACTTAGTCCTCTGCAATTGAAACCTATTGAGCAAACAATGAGTTTCAATGTTGCTAAAGGCATGGTGTATAAGGTTGCTGGAAAACACTATCCAGCCCCTATGGCTGCTGTGAACACGATTGAAAAAGCAGCAAATTGCACTCGTGATGAGGCATTGAAGCATGAAACAGCTGCATTTGTCCCTCTGGCACATAGTGATGTTGCGCGTGCGTTAGTCAGTATTTTTCTAAATGACCAGCAAGTTAAGTCAAACAGTAAAAAAATCGCACAACACGTTGATATTCCAAAACATGCTACCGTATTGGGTGCTGGGATTATGGGTGGCGGTATTGCTTATCAATCAGCCAGCAAAGGCGTACCGGTCTTAATGAAAGATATTAATGTTAAGTCATTAGACTTAGGAATTGAAGAGGCTCAAAAGCTATTAAATAATCAATTCGAACGCGGAAAAATTACAGCGGCTAAAATGGCGGCAACCTTATCATCTATTCATCCCTCATTATCTTATAGCGGGGTGGAAAATAGCCAAATCGTCGTTGAGGCTGTTGTTGAGAATCCGAAAGTTAAAGCAGCTGTATTGTCTGAAGTTGAATCTCTAGTAACAGCAGAAACTATACTGGCCTCAAATACGTCAACGATTCCAATTTCAACTCTCGCAAAATCACTAAAGCGCCCAGAAAACTTCTGCGGTATGCACTTTTTTAACCCAGTGCATCGGATGCCATTAGTCGAAATTATCCGGGGAGAACAAACTTCTGATAACACGGTTGCTAAGGTTGTTGCCTACGCCAATAAAATGGGTAAAACCCCTATTGTTGTCAATGACTGCCCTGGCTTCTTTGTTAACCGAGTCCTTTTCCCTTACTTTGCTGGCTTTAACTTGCTGTTACAGGATGGAGCCGACTTTAGAGAAATAGATAAAGTCATGGAAAAAGAGTTTGGCTGGCCAATGGGGCCTGCTTATCTCCTTGATGTTGTTGGTATTGATACCGCTTTTCATGCGGAACAAGTTATGGCCCAAGGTTTTCCTGAAAGAATGGGGAAAAAAGGAAAAAATGCCATCGATGTAATGTATGAACAACAACGATTTGGCCAAAAGAATGGCCAAGGGTTTTATCAATATGAAAAAGATAAAAAAGGGAAACCGAAAAAAATTGATGACCCTAGGACTGATGAACTACTAGCTACTATTTGTCCAACAAAGCGCTCATTCACCAAAGAAGAAATTATTGCTCGAATGATGGCTCCCATGATTAACGAAGTGGTTCGTTGCTTAGAGGAAGGTATTATTCAAAGCCCTTCAGATGCAGATATTGCTTTGGTCTATGGGTTAGGTTTCCCGCCATTTAGAGGCGGAGTGTTCTGCTATTTAGATACCTTAGGTAGCCAGTCTTACTTGAAAACGACGGAATCTTTGCAGCACTTAAGCCCGCTATATCACGCACCTAGTGGCTTAAAAGAAAAAGCGGCTACCAATGCAAGATATTACCCACAGCCACCTGTCGTGGCGATTGATGTCAAAAAAGTTGCGAGAGGTTAATTTTATGGAAAATGTCGTCATTATTGATGGAATACGTACACCAATGGGCCGTTCAAAAGGTGGGGTGTTTCGCCATGTTAGAGCTGAAGACCTTTCTGCACACCTCATGAATGCAATTTTTGAACGTAATCCAAACGCAAGTAAAAAAGAATTGGATGACATTATCTGGGGTTGTGTTCAGCAAACACTGGAGCAAGGGTTTAATATTGCTAAAAATGCAGCATTGCTCACGGATATTCCTCATACCGTTCCTGCAGTTACAGTAAACCGTCTTTGTGGTTCATCAATGCAAGCAATACACGATGCAAGCCGGTTAATTATGACTGGTGATGCTAAATCAGTACTCATTGGTGGAGTGGAGCATATGGGTCACGTACCAATGACTCATGGTATAGATTTCAACCCTAAGCTGACTTTACACGTTGCTAAAGCCGCAGGTGCTATGGGTCTAACCGCTGAAATGCTTGCCAAAATGTATAAGATTAGTCGAGAAGAGCAAGATGCATTTGCGTTAAGGTCTCACCAACTTGCTGCCTTAGCGACGGAAAAAGGGAAATTCAATAACGAAATCGTCCCAATTAGTGGCCATGATGCTACAGGTAACCTCATTTCAGTCAATTATGATGAAGTGATTCGTTTTGATGCAAATCTCCAAGGTTTAGCCGCTCTTCGCCCCGCTTTCGACCCTGTTAGTGGAACGGTAACTGCAGGTAATTCATCGGCTCTTTCTGACGGTGCATCTGCGATGTTACTGACCAGCGAAAGTTATGCCACTCAGCAAGGCATTAAGCCTCGAGCTAAAATACGTGCGATGGCTGTTGTTGGCTGCGACCCATCAATCATGGGGTTTGGGCCAGTGCCAGCAAGTGAACTGGCTTTGAAACGTGCAGGGCTAACTTTAAATGATATTGATATTATTGAATTAAATGAAGCTTTCGCCGCGCAATCTATCGCATGCCTAAAAGGCTTGAATCTATCAGAAAATCAATTAGATGATAAAGTAAACCTCTGCGGGGGAGCGATTGCGCTGGGGCATCCTTTGGGGTGTTCAGGGGCAAGGATTTCAACCGCATTGCTTAATCAATTAGAACAAAACGATAAACAATTTGGTTTAGCTACGATGTGCATCGGGTTCGGCCAAGGTATTGCTACAATTATTGAGCGTGTTTAACAGTTTATTTTTAGTTTTCGCAAACATTGTATTTGTCGATGTTCCCGCCTAGTCAGGGGCGGGTTTTTTTTACCCTTTTTGCCTAAATAGCGACAACAAGTATATTGAGACTATCGATAAGCTGCCAGTAAATACCCCTTATAGGTGCCTACAAAAGCCTGTGGCTAGGGCT
>NZ_JAMPSX010000048.1:0-8591 GCF_028484875.1 Providencia sp. PROV032 | reverse complement strand
GAGCTGGGGAAGACTATGCGCGATCTGTTGAAGGTGGTTCTAAGCCTCGTACTTGCGATGGCATCGGGGCAGGCACTTGCTGACCTGCCAATTGTTTTAGTGGATGAAGCTCGTCTTCCCTATGACTACTCCCCATCCAACTACGACATTTCTCCAAGCAACTACGACAACTCCATAAGCAATTACGACAATAGTCCATCAAATTACGACAACTCTGAGAGCAACTACGATAATAGTTCATCCAATTACGACAATAGTCGCAACGGAAATCGTAGGCTTATATATAGCGCAAATGGGTCTCGCACTTTCGCCGGCTACTACGTCATTGCCAACAATGGGACAACGAACTTCTTTTCCACATCTGGCAAAAGGATGTTCTACACCCCAAAAGGGGGGCGCGGCGTCTATGGCGGCAAAGATGGGAGCTTCTGCGGGGCATTGGTCGTCATAAATGGCCAATTTTCGCTTGCCCTGACAGATAACGGCCTGAAGATCATGTATCTAAGCAACTAGCCTGCTCTCTAATAAAATGTTAGGCCTCAACATCTAGTCGCAAGCTGAGGGGAACCACTAGTGTCATACGAACCTCCAAGAGACGGTTACACAAACGGGTACATTGTTGATGTCATGTATGACAATCGCCCAAGTAAGTATCCAGCTGTGTTCAGAACGTACGTCCGAATTCCAGACTATGTCGAACTAGATAACGCGGAGGAGCTGGCCGACGCAATCATTCGAGAGGTTGAGTTAAAGGAGGCATGGCTCACAAGGGTCTTGGGGAACTCAGCCGATCCTGACGCTTCTGTGGGCAAGTGGGACCGGCGCCTAGCGCAGTGCGGTGGTATTGATGAGATGTCAAGTGGGGTGCAGGCAACATACTTCAGTCCAAACGGTCAGCTGGTCGGCTTAGTGGCATACATTGATGCCGAATGGATGGATGAATAGCTCTGACGTTACGATTCAGGTGAGACAACCAGATGGGCATTGCGTACAAGCTCAGTTGCCACCGATGTGGCTACGAGTCTGATCTTCTTTACCTAGGCCAAGGTATGGCGATGCTTCCTGAGCAAATAGTCGGAACGTGCACATGCTGCGACAATCTAACGACGATTTCTATAAATGAAAGCTACGGAGTATGCTCACTTTGTGGGGCTAAGGATCGTGTGATATTTACAAGCTATCAGCATGAGGCAAGGCCAAGAAATCCCTGCTATCTAGAGAGAAGTTTCAAATATCAATGCCCAAGATGCCATGCCTTCAGTATGGAGCCTCCGGATCTACCGGAGATGCTTTGGGACTAATGCTCCGCTTTGCCTCGGGTATCCGTTCGACCTATGTTTAAGAGGAAACGCACGTGTCTGCCGCCAAAGCTCTTGCCTATGCACTTTGTGACAAGTTGGAAAGCAAAAAAGTTGATGAAGTCGTACGAAATCTTGTTTCTAGCGGCTGGAATATTAGGGAAGTGGCCTGGGAAGCTTCGTCCTTTGATCATGAAATGCCCTACTTTGACACGGGGCGGGACTTCGATATTGGATTTCCTGACACGCTGTCATCCAAGATTGAGTTTTTGACCGCGAATGGATCAATCGTCCAAGCACGTGCTCGCCTGCACTTCAAGCAGGCTCTAATTTTTGCCAAGGCGTCCAAACATGTCGCCGCGCTCAAGAACTCATTGGATTACTACTATGGATCGTCTGTAATCCCCCCTCAAAACCACGGAGGCTATTTGTAGAAAATTCCATTAATATGAACTCAAGGTGTTCCCTACGGACGAATCAGCGATGAAGGTGGTGTACCTGGCTATCCAGGCGGCGACCAAGAAATGGACGATGCCGATCCGCAACTGGAAGCCGGCCATGAACCGTTTTATGATCGAATTTGGTGACCGTTTAAATGGCCACCTTTAACTGACCGGCAAAAGCACTTACACAAAAGGGTTTACAGGCTCTTTCAGTCATTCCTTTAATGCGTAAATTGCTCTCTAACCACTCTCTCAGCCCACCCTTCCATATCCTCTCTCGATACTTGCAGCTCCCCCAACCCCTTTGGATGATTCACCCCTCTATGCCCGTCTTGTCCATATAATTGATCAAACAAACTATTTGGCCAATTCAATGAGCTCTTCACCACTCCACGCCGTATCTTTTCAAAATCATTCCGCCATGTTTCGCTATCAACGCCACTCAACACTTTGGTAGAAAGCATTTTCACCCCATCCGATGCATCCACCTCTAGCAATACAAATTCACTGCCATTACGTTGCACCCCAACGGCTTTAATCACTCTTGGTGAGCCATCTTTACACAGATGTAATCGGCTACGCCCAACTTTTGGCAAAACCAAGGTTTCTTCAAAAAGCACCCGACATGCAAATTTAGTTTTTAGAATTGAAAGTAGCTCATCAAAAGCAGCAAATCGATTAGCAAAAATAGAGTTGTAATTGGTTGCATCCTGCTTCCCACCCACATCTGCCGCTGCTAGGACACCACCTAAGTGTGGCTCATCAGTACTAACCAAATTACTATTTTCACTTGTTGTTGCTTCTTCTTTTTCTAAAATAGTTTGGCTACTTTTTCTTGCCCTGCGAGATTTTTCAATTCGACTAGGTCTACTAAAACTTATCCATGTCGGCTCAGCCTCTATGACTCGTGTGTCTGTGTCTATATTGGCTGTTTCCTCATCGTCCAACTGTAGATGCTCATCATCAACAACTGACTCTGTTGAAACCGCTATGTGCTGCGTACTACCATCACCTGCCTCCTTTTCCTGAAAAGAGGCATGGCTAATAGCTGTTGTGCTAGGAAGCATAGCGTTGATTTCTAAACCTACTATTTCCTCAACTAAATAATCCTTATCCTCGTTAGAAGAACGTCCTTTTACATGTAATTTCCAACCCTGCATGGGCGGAGGGTCAAAGCTAAAGCACCAGCTTTCAACGCCGTTCTTAATTTCTCTATTTTGTTGATAGTGCCTAAAAATACTTTCATACGAATCCATAACATCTTGATCCGAAAACAACCAAACCAAAAGCTGCACTACGGCCGACTGCTCTAACGCCCCTTTAGGAAACGATGAACTGGGTAAGATCCTTATCTCTAAATGATCTCGCTCAACCTCATACTGAACGTCGAACTCTTGCTGTAAAGCGGTACTGCTCAAACAGCTTCGACAGAAATAGGAGTTAATTAAAAATAATGACCGAGCTAGCTCTAACTGTGGGATGTGATAACGAGTCTTGCTATATGGTGTTTCAGCTTCGTAAATAAATGAACTCTGCGCTCCATCCTTGTTGCGTACGGAAGCAAAGGACGAGAGATTAGGAAAATCGATTATTTTGGCTCGTTGAAGATCCGATGCTTCAAACTCAATCACACGATCCGCCTTATTTATTTGCTTTGTTGTACTGTTAACCACCTTAGCTCGACTTAATAAAGGCAAATGAGTAAATCGAGTCCATTTCCGTTCTTGCATTGGATTAAACCAAACAAAAATACGCCACTCCTTATGACCCGAGTTACGGAATAAATGACCAATATGTACAACCTGCACATTGTCATTAAATGTAGCTAGCCTAACCACTCACTCTTCCCCATAAACCATTTCCAAGAATCTTTGTGCTTCCTCAGTTATCCGCTCTTTAGATAACGTTGCACTTCTTAATAATCGCCAGCGCCTAAGCTCAACATCTTCCTGTTTAAGCTTAATAAAAGCTTGGCTAATCCGTCTAATTTGATAATCTTCCACACTCTCTGAGTAACGCTTTAAGCAAAGCGCTACCAAAGGCAGTTTCTGTAGATTTTTTGCAAGAGAGGTTCCGTTAGGAGTTTGCTTTAACAGCCAGCTCGATGTCGCTCTTGGGTGATCAAGGCTACTATCTAGACGCTTTATGATTCTTAATAGTTGTCGTACAGCAATTCGATCTCTTTGGTTCCAATCAACTCTAGGGGCGGGTGCCAGACGCTCTTGTTGATGCTGTTGATTCCAGTGAACTAGCCAATCCCTGTCATGTCGGTAAAGCCAAGCGTATAGCACCCCACCCTCTAAAGACTGTCTTGCCGCCTTAATTCCTTGGTATTTATGCACTAGTTGCTGCCAGTCTTTATGCTTAACAGATAAATCTTCAGAGTTAGGTTGCACAGACTGGCTAACAGGTCTTGTCGTTATAGAGTGCTCAGTAAGAGCACTTGCCTGCTGTAGCGCTTCTATAACCGTTAGTTTTGGCAATAAGGCTTGCCACACAATACTATGCTGTAAATAACTAAAGGCTTTTCTATGCTTACGGAATATACTTTTCAGCCAACACGTGTCCTTGTTCTCTGCCAACTTTAAATCCAGTTTCTCTAGTGCCTCATCACTAAAAGTCTGCCTCACTCTCTCCGCCACCAAGTCATGACGAATGTGCTTGCTTTTGGTTAGCCCTAGATCCTGCGCTAAGCGCTGATAAAACAGCGTCCACTGCTCAAGGCTTGGGGAAAGCTCTTGCGCTCGTGGAGCATCTAAGGGGAGCCCGCAGAATTCGGAAAAAATCGTACGCTAAGGTTTTCCGGGCATCCGTAAGGGCCGAAACTTCCCGTCTTCCAGTCTGCGGCTCTGCCGCCAGACGTAATCGCCGGTTAGGTTGATGTGCTCCCAGCCCAGCGGCGACAGGAATTGCAGCAGCTCGCCGTCCACCGGCTTGCCGGCCTCGACCAACCCCTGGGTGGCGCGTTCCAGGTACACCGTGTTCCACAGCACGATAGCCGCCGTCACCAGGTTGAGGCCGCTGGCCCGGTAGCGCTGCTGCTCGAAGCTCCGATCCCTGATTTCCCCAAGGCGGTTGAAGAACACCGCCCTGGCCAGCGAGTTGCGCGCCTCACCTTTGTTCAGGCCGGCATGCACGCGGCGGCGCAGTTCAACACTTTGCAGCCAGTCCAGGATGAACAGCGTGCGCTCGATCCGGCCCAGCTCGCGCAGGGCCACGGCCAGTCCGTTCTGGCGCGGGTAGCTGCCGAGCTTGCGCAGCATCAGCGAGGCGGTGACGGTGCCCTGCTTGATCGAGCTGGCCAGGCGCAGGATGTCGTCCCAGTGGGCACGCACGTGCTTGATGTTCAGGGTGCCGCCGATCAGCGGGCGCAACGTCGGGTAGGCTTGCACGCCCTGCGGCACGTACAGCTTGGTTTCGCCGAGGTCGCGGATGCGCGGCGCGAAGCGGAAGCCTAGCAGGTGCATCAGGGCAAAGACGTGATCGGTGAAGCCGGCCGTGTCGGTGTAGTGCTCCTCGATCCGCAGGTCGGACTCGTGGTACAGCAGGCCGTCGAGCACATAGGTGGAATCGCGGACGCCGACATTCACCACGCGGGTGCTGAACGGCGCGTACTGGTCGGAGATATGGGTATAGAACAGCCGTCCCGGCTCGCTACCGTACTTCGGGTTGACGTGCCCGGTGCTCTCGCCCCGGCCACCCGCGCGGAAGCGCTGGCCATCGGAGGATGAGGTCGTGCCGTCGCCCCAGTGGGCGGCAAAGGCGTGGCGATACTGGTGGTTGACCAGCTCGGCCAAGGCCGCCGAATAGGTTTCGTCGCGGATGTGCCAGGCTTGCAGCCAGGACAGCTTGGCGTAGGTCAGGCCGGGGCTCGACTCGGCCATCTTGGTCAGCCCGAGGTTGATCGCATCACCGAGGATTGCGGACAGCAGCAACGTCCTGTCTTTGGCCTCGGCCCCGTCCTTCAAGTGGGTGAAGTGGCGGCTGAAGCCCGTCCAGTCGTCCACGTCCATCAGCAGTTCGGTGATCTTGATGCGCGGCAGTAACTGGCTGGTTTGGTCGATCAGCGCCTGCGCCCGATCCGGCACCGCCGCATCCAGCGGGGTGATTTTCAGCCCTGACTCGGTGAGGATGGCATCGGGCAGCTCGTTGTCCTTGGCCAGGCGGGTGACGGTGGCCAACTGCTCGTCCAGCAGCTGCAAACGCTCTTCCAGGTACTGGTCGCTGTTCGGGTTGATCGCCAGGGGCAGGGCCTGCTCGCGCTTGAGTGCGGCGAACTTCTCGGCCGGCAGCAGGTAGTCGTCGAAGTCGCGGAACTGCCGCGAGCCCTTGACCCAGATGTCGCCGGAGCGCAGGGCGTTCTTCAGCTCGGACAGGGCGCAGATTTCGTAGAATTTCCGGTCGAGGCCTTCCGGGGTGATCACCAGCGGCTTCCAGCGCGGCTTGATGAAGGCCGTGGGTGCATCGGCCGGCACCTTGCGCAGGTTGTCGGCGTTCATCTCACGCAGGGTCTGCACGGCTGCCAGCACGCCTTGCGCGGCCGGCGCGGCGCGCAGTTCCAGCACCTCCAGCAAGGCCGGCGTGTAACGGCGCAGGGTGGCGAAGTTCTCGCCGACCAGGTGCAGGTGGTCGAAGCCTTCCGGCCGGGCCAGCAGCTCGGCCTCGCTGACGCTCTCGGTGAACTCGTCCCAGGGAATCACCGCCTCGATGGCGGCATAGGGGTCGCTGCCGCTTTCCTTCGCTTCCAGCAGCGCCTGGCCGATCCTGGAGTACAGGCGCACCTTGTCGTTGATCGCCTTGCCCTGCTTCTGGAACTGCTGCTGATGCTTGTGCTTCGCGCCGCTGAACAGCTTGACCAGGATGCGGTCATGCAGATCGACCAGCTCATCGATCACGGTCGCGGTGCTCTCCAGCACCACGGCGGCCAGGGTCGCGTAGCGGCGCTGCGGCTCGAACTTACCGAGGTCTTTGGGCGTCATCTGCCCACCCTCGCGGGCCAGCTTGAGCAGGCGGTTCTGGTGGATGTGCCGGCCCAGGCCTTCGGGCAAGTCCACCAACTGAAATGTCTTCAGCCGCTCGATGTGTTCCAGCATGTGCCGAGAGTTGGGTTTCAGCGGTGCCTGGCGCAGCCAGGTCAACCAGGTGATGCTGCTGCCGGCCTTGAGCTTCAACAGCTCGTCCAGCTTGGCCCGATGCGAGTCCGTGAGTGGTTCGACCAGGGCGCGGTAGACCCGCCGATTGGCTCGCGCAATGGCTTCCGAGCAGGCCCGGTCAATCACGCTCAGCGCCGGCAGGATGCGTCGTTTCTGCCGTAGGCTCTCCAGGGCCTGACCGGCCAGCAGCAAGCCTTTGTCGGTCTGCTGGGCCAGCTCGGTTAGCTCGCGCACCAGGGCGCGGAAGTCGGACAGGCCGAACGGGGCCAGTTGCAGGTAGGTGCGCAGTTCCTGGGCATGCTCGCGACGGGTCACGTCGCGCTCGCCGTACTTTGCCCAGCTCGCCGGCTCGGCCTGGACTTGCTTCGCCACCCACAGGATGACCGGCTCGGGCAGCTCGCTGTCGGTTCCCAGCGCGTAACCGGGGTAGCGCAGCAGGCAGAGCTGCACGGCGAAGCCGAGGCGGTTGGCGTCGCCGCGTCGCTGGCGGATCAGCGACAGGTCGGAGTCGTTGAAGGTGTAGTAGCGGATCAGGTCATCCTGGCTTTCCGGCAGCGCAAGCAGGGTGTCCCGCTCCGTGGCCGAGAGGATCAAGCGACGCGGCATGTGTCAGTCGTCCGTGCGGAGGTACTGGTAGAGGGTTTCCCGGCTGATGTTGAACTCGCGGGCAAGCTGCGCCTTGGGCTCGCCGGCCGTCGCTCGCTGCCGCAGGGTAGCAGCCTGCTCATCGGACAGGGCTTTCTTGCGGCCCCGGTACGCGCCACGCTGCTTGGCCAAGGCGATGCCCTCACGCTGCCGCTCGCGGATCAGGGCGCGCTCGAACTCAGCGAAGGCCCCCATCACCGACAGCATCAGGTTGGCCATCGGCGAGTCCTCGCCAGTGAACACCAGGCCCTCCTTCAGGAACTCGATGCGCACGCCGCGCTGAGTCAGCTTCTGTACCAAGCGACGCAGGTCATCGAGGTTGCGGGCCAGCCGATCCATGCTGTGCACCACCACTGTATCGCCTTCGCGGACGAAGCTCAGCAGCGCTTCGAGCTGGGGGCGCTGGGTGTCCTTGCCCGATGCCTTGTCGGTGAACACCTTGCTCACCTGGGTTTGTTCCAGCTGGCGTTCCGGGTTCTGGTCAAAGCTGCTGACCCGGACGTAGCCGATGCGGTGCCCCTGCACGATGTCTCCTTGGTTGAAGGCGGCTTAAGTGCACTTTCTGTTCCGTTGTGCCTCAAAGCCCATTTCTGTCAGGCTGAAATCTATAACCTTCGCGGGCATGTGTCAAAAAATGGGAAAGCAGACTCTATTCTGACGAAGCGGCGCGGCCCTGCCTGACATCAAGTTAGGGTATGCCTCAACCTGACGGCGGCGAATCACAAGCGTCCGGTTT
Organism: Providencia sp. PROV032; assembly: GCF_028484875.1. Taxonomy (NCBI): domain Bacteria; kingdom Pseudomonadati; phylum Pseudomonadota; class Gammaproteobacteria; order Enterobacterales; family Morganellaceae; genus Providencia; species Providencia sp. PROV032. The sequence goes on along the minus strand of NZ_JAMPSX010000048.1, from coordinate 316 downwards.
GACGCTGGTTTCGGTCGCAGTGCTGGCCCGCGCCTGGAAGCGCTGATAGCACTCCAGCCCGCAGAAATGCTCCACGTACTCGGCCCCTTCCGGCGTGAAGGCGGCATCGAGCGGGATTTCCTTGCAGCACACGCAGCAACTGGTGCTCGGTTCATTGGCGTTCATGGTGGTGTTCCTCCATTGGTTGACGAAGCCGACGAAGGCCGCCGCCGGCATCGGCCTGGCGAACAGGAAACCCTGCACCGTGTCGCAACCCGCCTGCCGCAACCACGCAAGGCAGTCGGGTGTTTCCACACCCTCGGCTACCACCTCCATT
>NZ_JAMPSX010000047.1:0-8937 GCF_028484875.1 Providencia sp. PROV032 | reverse complement strand
CCCCCAAAAGCAAATAGCCGAAAAAATGGGTGTCGGTTTGCGGTCGGTAAAACGCTATTTGGCGGAAGGTGCCAAGTCCGTGCGTATTACTAATGGCGAAGCCCACGCCCGGGCCGTAGGCCCAGCTTTTGAGTAGCCCTGCATTGAATAAATGCGAGTAGCCGCAAGGGGGGTGGGTAACTTGCTTGCAAGTTATCCATGCCCCGCGCAGTGCCAAAGGCACGGAGTTTTGCGAGTGTTCAAAGTCCGTCCGTATTACTAACAGAGAAATCACAGGTAGGCTTTTATGAGAAAAGCATCAAGAAAATCATTCTCGCCAGAGTTGTTGCAGCAGTTGCGGGAAATGTCAGTCACTGCCGCGCTCGATGCAATGGGCCTGTATTGGAAGCGTGACCCGGATTATGTACCGGTCAAAGATAAAAATACTGTCCGGGTTAATGTGGCCCTGGGTGGTGGTGTAGTTGAGTTGCTGGCTACTGGCTGCAAGTGGTACGACACCAGGGCAGAGAAGGGCGGCGGCGGTGCAGTTGATTTAGCCATGCACCTGCTACGCCTGGACTTCGTGACAGCCGTTAAGCGGATGCAAACAAATGTTTAGTTTTTAGCCGCTAAAATTTAACGCCAAGAGAGAAGCCAGGCCGGTGGGTCTGGCTTTTTTTGTACCTGGCAAAAACTGGCCGCGTAGGAGCGCACAGGCTGGCCGGGGATCATCCGTGCTGGTGGATAACATCTGCTGGCAGTCCTACCTGTCCGGCATGACGGCCGCCGAGGCCGAGGAATGGGGTGTGGATGACTCACAGCGGCCCTATTTCGTGCGCTACGGCGTGAGCAAGGCCAACTATGGGGCACCGTTCAAAGACCGCTGGTTCAGGCGGCACGATGGCGGGGTGCTCAAGCCCGCCGTGCTGGAGAAGCAGCGCAAGAGCAAGGGGGTGCGCCGTGGTGAAGCCTAAGAACAAGCACAGCCTCAGCCACGTCCGGCACGACCCGGCGCACTGTCTGGCCCCCGGCCTGTTCCGCGCCCTCAAGCGGGGCGAGCGCAAGCGCAGCAAGCTGGACGTGACGTATGACTACGGCGCGACGGCAAGCGGATCGAGTTCAAGGGGCCGGAGCCGCTGGGGGCCGATGATCTGCGCATTTTGCAAGGGTTGGTCGCCATGGCCGGGCCTAATGGCCTAGTGCTTGGCCCGGAACCCAAGACCCCCGGCGGGCAGCAGCTACGGCTGTTCCTGGAACCCAAGTGGGAGGCCGTCACCGCTGATGCCATGGTGGTTAAGGGCAGCTATCGGGCGCTGGCCCGCGAGGTCGGCTATGCGGACATTGAGGATTCGAGGCCGATCAGGGAGTGCATCGAGCGCCTATGGACGGTCTCCATCATCGCCCAGAATGGCCGCAAGCGGCAGGGCTTCCGGCTGCTTGCCGAGTACGCCAGCGACGAGGCAGACGGGCACCTGTACGTGGCCCTGAACCCCTTAATTGCTCAGGCCGTCATGGGTGGCGGCCTGCATGTGCGCATTAGCATGGACGAGGTGCGAGCGCTGGACAGCGAAGCGGCCCGCCTGCTGCATCAGCGCCTGTGTGGCTGGATCGACCCCGGCAAGACCGGCAAGGCGTCCATAGACACCTTGTGCAGCTATGTCTGGCCGTCAGAAGCAAGCTCCTCAGCCATGCGCAAGCGTCGCCAGCGGGTGCGGGAGGCACTGCCAGAGCTGGAGGCGCTGGGTTGGTCGGTGGTCGAGTACGCCGCGGGCAAGTACGACATTACCCGGCCCAAGGCGGCAGGCTGACCCCCCTGTTTAACTGTCACGCCCCCCCCCGATAACTGTCACGCCCCCCCCCCGATAACTGTCACGAACCCCCCCGATAACTGTCACGCCCCCAAACCTGCAAACCCAGCAGGGGCGGGGGCTAGCGGGATGTTGGAAAAATCCATCCATGATTATCCAAGAATAATCCACTAGGCGCGGTTATCAGCGCCCTTGTGGGGCGCTGCTGCCCTTGCCCAATATGCCCGGCCAGAGGCCGGATAACTGATCTATCCGCTGCGCTAGGCTACACACCCGCCCCCACCGCTGCGCGGCAGGGGGAAAGGCGGGCAAAGCCCGCTAAACCCCACACCAAACCCGCAGTAATCCGCTGGAGCGCTTTTAGCCGCTTTAGCGGCCTTTCCCCCTACCCGGAGGGTGGGGGCGCGTGTGTAGCCCCGCAGGGGCCATTTAGCGGCCATTTCAGCGGCTGTGATGCTGATAGTGGCCGTGGTGTCCCTTACGATATGGGAGTAATCAGGCTTGCCGAAAAGGGCTTTGAGTGGATCTGTCATGGCTGATCTCCAAACATATCAAGCGTGTCTGTATCCCACTCTATTGTAAACAAGACATTTTTATCTTTTATATTTAATGGCTTATTTTCCTGCTAATTGGTAATATCATGAAAAATACCATGCTCAGAAAAGGCTTAACAATATTTTGAAAAATTGCCTACTGAGCGCTGCCGCACAGCTCCATAGGCCGCTTTCCTGGCTTTGCTTCCAGATGTATGCTATTCTGCTCCTGCAGCTAATGGATCACCGCAAACAGGTTACTCGCCTGGGGATTCCCTTTCCACCCGAGCATCCGTATGAGACTCATGCTCGATTATTATTATTATAGAAGCCCCCATGAATAAATCGCTCATCATTTTCGGCATCGTCAACATAACCTCGGACAGTTTCTCCGATGGAGGCCGGTATCTGGCGCCAGACGCAGCCATTGCGCAGGCGCGTAAGCTGATGGCCGAGGGGGCAGATGTGATCGACCTCGGTCCGGCATCCAGCAATCCCGACGCCGCGCCTGTTTCGTCCGACACAGAAATCGCGCGTATCGCGCCGGTGCTGGACGCGCTCAAGGCAGATGGCATTCCCGTCTCGCTCGACAGTTATCAACCCGCGACGCAAGCCTATGCCTTGTCGCGTGGTGTGGCCTATCTCAATGATATTCGCGGTTTTCCAGACGCTGCGTTCTATCCGCAATTGGCGAAATCATCTGCCAAACTCGTCGTTATGCATTCGGTGCAAGACGGGCAGGCAGATCGGCGCGAGGCACCCGCTGGCGACATCATGGATCACATTGCGGCGTTCTTTGACGCGCGCATCGCGGCGCTGACGGGTGCCGGTATCAAACGCAACCGCCTTGTCCTTGATCCCGGCATGGGGTTTTTTCTGGGGGCTGCTCCCGAAACCTCGCTCTCGGTGCTGGCGCGGTTCGATGAATTGCGGCTGCGCTTCGATTTGCCGGTGCTTCTGTCTGTTTCGCGCAAATCCTTTCTGCGCGCGCTCACAGGCCGTGGTCCGGGGGATGTCGGGGCCGCGACACTCGCTGCAGAGCTTGCCGCCGCCGCAGGTGGAGCTGACTTCATCCGCACACACGAGCCGCGCCCCTTGCGCGACGGGCTGGCGGTATTGGCGGCGCTGAAAGAAACCGCAAGAATTCGTTATCAGAAAACTGAAGGAACCTCCATTGAATCGAACTAATATTTTTTTTGGTGAATCGCATTCTGACTGGTTGCCTGTCAGAGGCGGAGAATCCGGTGATTTTGTTTTTCGACGTGGTGACGGGCATGCCTTCGCGAAAATCGCACCTGCTTCCCGCCGCGGTGAGCTCGCTGGAGAGCGTGACCGCCTCATTTGGCTCAAAGGTCGAGGTGTGGCTTGCCCCGAGGTGATCAACTGGCAGGAGGAACAGGAGGGTGCATGCTTGGTGATAACGGCAATTCCGGGAGTACCGGCGGCTGATCTGTCTGGAGCGGATTTGCTCAAAGCGTGGCCGTCAATGGTGCAGCAACTTGGCGCTGTTCACAGCCTATCGGTTGATCAATGTCCGTTTGAGCGCAGGCTGTCGCGAATGTTCGGACGCGCCGTTGATGTGGTGTCCCGCAATGCCGTCAATCCCGACTTCTTACCGGACGAGGACAAGAGTATGCCGCAGCTCGATCTTTTGGCTCGTGTCGAACGAGAGCTACCGGTGCGGCTCGACCAAGAGCGCACCGATATGGTTGTTTGCCATGGTGATCCCTGCATGCCGAACTTCATGGTGGACCCTAAAACTCTTCAATGCACGGGTCTGATCGACCTTGGGCGGCTCGGAACAGCAGATCGCTATGCCGATTTGGCACTCATGATTGCTAACGCCGAAGAGAACTGGGCAGCGCCAGATGAAGCAGAGCGCGCCTTCGCTGTCCTATTCAATGTATTGGGGATCGAAGCCCCCGACCGCGAACGCCTTGCCTTCTATCTGCGATTGGACCCTCTGACTTGGGGTTGATGTTCATGCCGCCTGTTTTTCCTGCTCATTGGCACGTTTCGCAACCTGTTCTCATTGCGGACACCTTTTCCAGCCTCGTTTGGAAAGTTTCATTGCCAGACGGGACTCCTGCAATCGTCAAGGGATTGAAACCTATAGAAGACATTGCTGATGAACTGCGCGGGGCCGACTATCTGGTATGGCGCAATGGGAGGGGAGCAGTCCGGTTGCTCGGTCGTGAGAACAATCTGATGTTGCTCGAATATGCCGGGGAGCGAATGCTCTCTCACATCGTTGCCGAGCACGGCGACTACCAGGCGACCGAAATTGCAGCGGAACTGATGGCGAAGCTGTATGCCGCATCTGAGGAACCCCTGCCTTCTGCCCTTCTCCCGATCCGGGATCGCTTTGCAGCTTTGTTTCAGCGGGCGCGCGATGATCAAAACGCAGGTTGTCAAACTGACTACGTCCACGCGGCGATTATAGCCGATCAAATGATGAGCAATGCCTCGGAACTGCGTGGGCTACATGGCGATCTGCATCATGAAAACATCATGTTCTCCAGTCGCGGCTGGCTGGTGATAGATCCCGTCGGTCTGGTCGGTGAAGTGGGCTTTGGCGCCGCCAATATGTTCTACGATCCGGCTGACAGAGACGACCTTTGTCTCGATCCTAGACGCATTGCACAGATGGCGGACGCATTCTCTCGTGCGCTGGACGTCGATCCGCGTCGCCTGCTCGACCAGGCGTACGCTTATGGGTGCCTTTCCGCAGCTTGGAACGCGGATGGAGAAGAGGAGCAACGCGATCTAGCTATCGCGGCCGCGATCAAGCAGGTGCGACAGACGTCATACTAGATATCAAGCGACTTCTCCTATCCCCTGGGAACATATCAATCTCACCGGAGAATATCGCTGGCCAAAGCCTTAGCGTAGGATTCCGCCCCTTCCCGCAAACGACCCCAAACAGGAAACGCAGCTGAAACGGGAAGCTCAACACCCACTGACGCATGGGTTGTTCAGGCAGTACTTCATCAACCAGCAAGGCGGCACTTTCGGCCATCCGCCGCGCCCCACAGCTCGGGCAGAAACCGCGACGCTTACAGCTGAAAGCGACCAGGTGCTCGGCGTGGCAAGACTCGCAGCGAACCCGTAGAAAGCCATGCTCCAGCCGCCCGCATTGGAGAAATTCTTCAAATTCCCGTTGCACATAGCCCGGCAATTCCTTTCCCTGCTCTGCCATAAGCGCAGCGAATGCCGGGTAATACTCGTCAACGATCTGATAGAGAAGGGTTTGCTCGGGTCGGTGGCTCTGGTAACGACCAGTATCCCGATCCCGGCTGGCCGTCCTGGCCGCCACATGAGGCATGTTCCGCGTCCTTGCAATACTGTGTTTACATACAGTCTATCGCTTAGCGGAAAGTTCTTTTACCCTCAGCCGAAATGCCTGCCGTTGCTAGACATTGCCAGCCAGTGCCCGTCACTCCGCGGTCTTCACTGCGTGATCGAGTTGATCGACACCCGCCGTGACACGCTCCATGAAGTGCCTGCCTGCGTCTGTTAGCCGAACGCCCCGCGCATGGCGCTCAAATAGCAGGACACCAAGGTTATCCTCCAGCGCTTTCACACGCGCGCTGACGCTCGACTGGCTGATACCAAGTGCCTTGGCCGCATGCCGAAAATTCAGATGCTCGGCGACGGCGATGAACTGAACAAGGGAAATGAGCGGTATCCTGCCAGACAGGATACCGACATTCACGAGGTTTCGATGGTTAGTGCGCCGCATCGGAGCGGGCCTGCTACCAGTCGTCGGTTAGACGACTGGCGACTTCTCGGTGGCAGCCCCACGGAGCCGAAGGAGCACCAGCCCCAACGAAACCAGTACCGCCATCGCCGTGGCGTAACAGATCACGGGCCACGCTGTGTCACCGTTTAAAAGTGCCACCGCCAATGTCCCGACAATGCTGACTATCAGGCTTTGAACGCAGAAGTAGAACGCGACCGCTGATCCCGCGATGTCGTCGAACTCTGCCAAAGCGCCGTTCGCGGTAACGGACACCGTGAAGACAATACCGACCGCGACAACCCACATCGGTAGGATGAAGGTGAGGAATGACGGCGAGCCGTAAAGTTCGCCGATCCCCAACAGGACCGCTCCGCAAACAAGCAACGCCATCCCACGCGCCACGCATCCTGCGATGCCCCATCTGGCGACAAAGGACTTCGCGAAACGGGTTGTCACGATCATTACAAGCGCGACAGTGGCGAAGGCAAAGCTGAATCCGATCTCGGAATATTCCGCTTGGCCTATGAGCACACGGGGAGCCGTCGAGAAGAAGACGAAGTAGGTGCCCATACCGGCGCTAAAGCCGACAGTGTAAACCCAAAAAGCCGGACTCGCGAAGATCGGCAAGACAGATCGGCGCGTCTTGACTTGATCCAGAGGGCGGGTTTCGTGCCACCTGAAACCCGCATTTAGGAGTGCGAGCATCGCCAGTATAGCCAAAGTAATGAATATCGCCTGCCATCCCAAGAACTCGCCGATCAATACTCCGGCGATAGGGCCGAGCGCAGGCACGAACGCCAGCATCGAACTGAAAAGGCCGTAGATGACGACACCCTCAGGACGGTTGGCATAAACGTCGCGAACCGTCGCGAACGTCGCCACCAGCATGGCCGACGCGCCCACTGCTTGAAGTAGACGGAAAGCGACAAAGGCCGGTGCAGTTGAAGACCAAGCTGCTCCCAGAGACGCAATGACGAAAGCCGTTGCGCCCGCAAGTAGAATTGGCCGTCGCCCGATTCTGTCTGAGAGCGGACCAAAAATCACCTGGCCCACGCCGAGCATCACCATATAGAGGCTCAACGTGAGTTGGATCATAGCGGGCGTCGTGTTCAGGATGCCGGGCATCGCTGGAACGACAGGGAGATAAATATCCATCGCCAGTGAAGCGAGGATGTCGAAAGGAGCCATCAGCAGCAGTGCTGCCGGCAGCGTATAGGCCCACGCGGGGCGTGTGGTGGTCATGACGAATCAACCCTCGATTAAGGAATACCGGGCGACGTCTGCTCGTCAGCAATCAGATGAGACTAGCCTTACAGAGCGCCGCAACAACAATACTGGTTGTTGCGGCTTACTTGTCTGCTGACTTGGAATTTCCCATCTGATTACTCCACGCTTACGAATATGAATTGCTACATTTTATCCGATTATCTTTTGCTTCGCAATGGGTTCTGTCGCATTAAGAAATCACAATTGATATTATCAGTGAATACATTGACTTAACAAGGATTGCTGATGGGAATAGTTCAAGAATCATTTAAGCGTTTACATTATCCAACTGAAATCATCTTGTTATGTTTACGCTGGTATCTTTCTTATTCTCTCAGCTTGAGAAATTTTGAAGAAATGATGTTGGAACGAGGCATTATTGTGGATCATTCTACGATTCATCGTTGGATTTTGAGATTATCACCGCTGCTCACCAAAAATGCTCATAAAAGACGGACTCTATATGGTGGGAGTTGGTATATCGATGAAACTTACATCAAAATCAAAGGAAAGTGGCATTATCTCTATCGAGCTGTGAATGCTAGTGGTCATACAATCGATTTTATGTTGAGTAAGCGTCGAGATAAAAGATCCGCTAAACGATTCTTCAGTAAGGCCATGGAAAAGAATTTATGCATAAGTACCGCTAATATCGATAAAAGCGGTGCTAATCAGGCTGCTTTAATGGATTTTATCAGCCCACATGGTTTTAATTTTAAAATCAGGCAATGCAAGTATAAAAACAATATTATTGAACAAGATCATCGGTTTATTAAGAAGCGATGCCGGCCTATGTTAGGGTTCAAAACCTATAAAACCGCACAAATATTAATTGCAGGCATTGAAACATTACATAAGGTTCATAAAAAACAGATACACACGGAAGGATTCTATTTGGATCCTGTGGCAACCTTTTACTCTTTGGTTGGCTAATGGATAATCCCAGTTGAAAAACTGGTTTTGAATTTCTTAATGCGACAGAACCCAATTAATGAGGCTCCGGGTTCGCCCAACGTTTGACATGAGGGGCGGCCAAGGGCGCCAGCCCTTGGACGTCCCCCTCGATGGAAGGGTTAGGCATCACTGCGTGTTCGCTCGAATGCCTGGCGTGTTTGAACCATGTACACGGCTGGACCATCTGGGGTGGTTACGGTACCTTGCCTCTCAAACCCCGCTTTCTCGTAGCATCGGATCGCTCGCAAGTTGCTCGGCGACGGGTCCGTTTGGATCTTGGTGACCTCGGGATCATTGAACAGCAACTCAACCAGAGCTCGAACCAGCTTGGTTCCCAAGCCTTTGCCCAGTTGTGATGCATTCGCCAGTGACTGGTCTATTCCGCGTACTCCTGGATCGGTTTCTTCTTCCCACCATCCGTCCCCGCTTCCAAGAGCAACGTACGACTGGGCATACCCAATCGGCTCTCCATTCAGCATTGCAATGTATGGAGTGACGGACTCTTGCGCTAAAACGCTTGGCAAGTACTGTTCCTGTACGTCAGCAAGTGTCGGGCGTGCTTCTTCTCCGCCCCACCACTCGACGATATGAGATCGATTTAGCCACTCATAGAGCATCGCAAGGTCATGCTCAGTCATGAGGCGCAGTGTGACGG
>NZ_JAMPSX010000046.1:0-10582 GCF_028484875.1 Providencia sp. PROV032 | reverse complement strand
CCCCATTTTGGAACCACTGCACCATAAAGCCTGCAATATTTTACCTACACTGAATATTTCTCAGCAAAACCTGTTGTACTACGCGAGTCTGGCAAATTTCTATACCGTTTACGATCTGCGTCAACTGAAACCCGAGCAGGCGCGTCTTTATCTGCTGTGTTATGCATGGGTTCGTTATCGTCAGTTCAGCGATAACTTGGTGGAAGCCATGTTTTTCCATTTGAAAAAGATCGAGGATGAGAGTCGCCGTGTAGCTAAGCAGCTTCTGGTTGACGTTCAAGAAAAACACCGGCGTGAAACGCCTAAGATCGGACGACTGCTGTCTCTTTATGTTGATGATAGTGTCTCAGACTTTACCACCTTTGGCGAAGTGCGCCGTAGAGCGTGGAAGATTATGCCACGGGAGACACTGCAAACCACCGCTCAGCGTATGAGCGTAAAACCCGTCAGCAAACTGGCATTACAGTGGCAAGCTGTCGATGGTATGACCGGATTAATCCGGCGTCACCTTCGACCATTATTTCTGTCGCTCGACCTCAACAGTGTAGTCAGCGATAGTCCGTGGGTAAAAGCCATGAACTGGCTTAAGGTGGTATTCAGTAAAAAGCAGACGCTTTCGCAGCGACCACTAACAGAATGCCCAAAGGGAACATTACCCAAACGATTACGCCCGTATTTGCTAGAGTTTGATGAGAGTGGCGAAGTCATTGGACTGAATGCTGGGCGCTATGAGTTCTGGCTCTACCGACAGATTAGAAAACGCTTTCAGGCAGGTGAATTCCACCTCAATAACAGTCTCCGTCATCGTCATCTTTCTGATGAACTGGTACCAGAAGGAAAAAAGGCGACGGTGCTGGCTGAAATGAATATCCCATTTTTGCACAAGCCGATCAAAACACAACTAAAGAAGTTGGAGTCTGAACTGCATCGACAATGGAAAGCATTCAACCGCGAGCTAAAACAGGGAAAGTTGAAGCATGTGATATACGATAGAGAAACGCAGAAGCTGACTTGGCATAAACCCGTTGTCAATCGTAATAAGGCAAAAGAGACGCGATTCTATGAACAGCTACCATTTTGTGATGTGGCTGACGTTTTTCGCTTTGTTAACGGGCAGTGCAATTTTCTTCAAACCATGAAACCACTACAGCCCCGTTATGCTAAAAAGAATGCTGATGTCGATAGTTTGACGGCGGTTATCGTTGCTCAAGCAATGAATCATGGTAATCATGTAATGGCTCGAACCAGCGATATTCCATTCCATGTATTAGAAAGCACGTACGAACAATATCTCCGTTTTGCGTCACTTGTTACAGCTAATGACTGTATTACCAACGCGATAGAGGCACTGTCAATTTTCCCATACTATTCATTTGATCCTGAAACACTTTATGGTGCTGTTGACGGACAGAAGTATGGAGTTGAACGACCAACAGTAAAGGCTCGACATTCGCGTAAATACTTTGGCCGAGGTAAGGGCATGGTCGCCTACACAATGCTGTGTAACCACATTCCGATTAACGGCTACCTAATTGGAACAAACGACTATGAAGCCCACCATGTCTTTGACATCTGGTATAGAAACACTTCTGAGGTGAAGCCCACAGCCATCACTGGTGATATGCACAGCTTAAACAAAGCCAACTTTGCGATCTTGCACTGGTTTGGTTTGCGCTTTGAACCTCATTTTACAGACCTGAACAAGCAACTACAGGAGCTGTACTGTGGCAGAGATCCATCAGCCTATAAAAATTGTCTAATTCAACCAGCAGGGCGGATTGATCTTGAGCTTATCAGTCGTGAAAAAAACAATCTTGATCGCATTGTGGCCACGCTGGGATTGAAAGAAATGACGCAAGGAACGTTAGTCCGCAAACTGTGCACATATTCAACAACCAACCCAACAAGACGAGCTCTGTTCGAATATGACCGATTGGTGCGTAGTATTTACACGTTGAAGTACCTGCGTGACCCGCAGTTAGAGCGTAATATACGGCGCTCCCAGAACAGGGTTGAATCCTACCACCAGTTACGTGCTGCAATAGCCAAAGTAGGTGGAAAGAAGGAATTAACAGGAAAAAATGACATTGCATTGGAAATCAGCAACCAATGTGGTCGGTTAATTTCCAATGCAATCATCTACTACAACTCAGCGCTCCTGTCACGATTACTAGAGCGACTGGAAGCGGAAGGCAATACTAAAGGCATTGATGCTCTAACTCGGATATCACCGGTGGCCTGGCAACACATTTTACTGAACGGCCATTATACCTTTCAAAACAGTAATGAAATTATTGATTTAGATGAGTTGGTCGCCGGCCTAAAACTAGGGTAACGGAAATTTCGGCGGTTCCGGCGTAGAACCCCATTTTTATCACAGCGACATTTATGGATAAATTAAACCAACATGCAATATAGCGATAAAAGACTAACGCGCTGAGAAACCTGTCTTTTCCTTTACCTATTTTATGGCTGAAAATCCGCATCCCTGCACCCTCTTTTATTTTCTCTTCTTATCTCTTTATTTTCTCTTCTTATCTCTGGGGGCGCTCGCCAAGAAGAATGTGCGGAGCCTAAACCCGGCGTTCTTTTTTCTATCTCTCTTTTCTCTCTTTAATAAAACACCCACAGCTTAATTTCAGACCAGGGCCGAACCGGGTTTTAAATACTCGTCACCGGATGTGGGAATTGTCACCGAATCATTCTCAACCCCGATCTCAGGGGGAAAAGTAGTACGCGGTTTTTCTCACAAAAAGGCACGGCGGTGATGTCCAGCTCCCTGCCCCGGAGCGAAGCGTAGGGGCTTACCCCCTCTCTTGCATGTTGGTTTAATTTATCAGGTTTATGCCGGAAATTCCCCCAACTCCTTTCCCCTTCTTCCCTCAAATCAGCCCCCTACTGGTGGGGTTTCACCAACGTAAATCCGCCTCGTTGATTATCTCCGTCGCGCTGGCTGGATATATCAAGTCACCTGATAGTTAAAACCAGTTTGTTAATATAAAAATATCAAAGTCAGGACTCTGTTTTTACCCGAATGATTAATGCCGCGATAAGCACCAAAGCTATTATTGCTCGTCACTTCCATTCAAATTAATTACGCCACATGTTTCAGTAAATGGGAAAGGCCAGAAAACTAACCCCCTTCTCTAAACATCACATTCTTTCAGCAAAAGGGGCTTACTTAATCTGGATAAGACTGACCAAAGAATTAACGGTGCGAGAAAGTTAGCACCCAATTGCTCGCTGTTATCTTCAATTCAAAGAGAGAGAAATAAATAACAGATTGATTCCCGCCTCACTATTCGACCCCTTATTCCGCCATGAGACAATTTCATTATCTGAACGACACGTTAATGCAATTAAACCGGAGGTGACTGCTCCCCGCCCTGTCGGGCGAGGCTTCCCACTTCTTAGGCCGCAACCGTCTGTGTGACGGATTTACGCTGGCCTCCATGGGCAGAAACGACGAGTCCCGCCGCTTGTAATTCCAGTATGCCCTTGCGTTCGATGTTGATCGCCGCATTGATATCACGGTCATGTTCAACTCCACACTCTGGACACTGCCATATGCGCTTATGTAATGGCATTTCCGGCATCTTGTGACCGCAACAATGGCAGGTTTTCGAACTGGCGAACCATTGATCCAGTTTCACCAGATGCACGCCTTTCTCTGCGGCTTTGTATTCCAGTTTTGTGATGAATCCAGACCATCCCGCATCGCCTATCGCACGCGCCAGATGGTGGTTTTTCATCATATTTGCCGCTTTCAGCGTCTCGACAATTACCGCTTGGTTTTCGTCAACAATTGCACGAGATAACTTGTGCTGAAAATCGGCACGGGCATTGGCTACCCGTTCGTGAACGGATGCAAGTTGTATTCGGGGTCGTCTCAGAATTCGGAAAATAAAGCACGCTAAGGCGTAGTCACCCCGTGACTCCCCCGCGCCGATGCAGCGAGCTTCGTTCCGTCTTGCAGTGACGCAATCAGCGGGCAGGAAACGTTCCCTTTCCGCGCATGGCAGGCGCACACCAGTTCAGACAGCACGGCCTCCATGCGTGCCAAGTCGGCCATCTTCTCGCGCACATCCTTGAGCTTGTGCTCGGCCAGGCCGCTGGCTTCCTCGCAATGGGTGCCATCCTCCAGCCGCAGTAGCTCGGCGATTTCGTCCAGGCTAAAGCCCAGCCGCTGGGCCGATTTCACGAACCGCACTCGTGTTACATCCGCCTCGCCATAGCGGCGAATGCTGCCATAGGGCTTGTCTGGCTCCGGCAGCAGGCCCTTGCGCTGGTAGAACCGGATGGTCTCCACATTGACCCCGGCCGCCTTGGCAAAAACGCCAATGGTCAGATTCTCAAAATTAATTTGCATATCGCTTGACTCCGTACATAACTACGGAAGTAAGCTTAAGCTATCCAAACCAAATTTGAAAGGACAAGCGTATGTCTGAACCACAAAAGTCTGAACCACAAAACGGGCGCGGCGCGCTCTTCGCCGGTGGGCTGGCCGCCATTCTTGCGTCGGCCTGCTGCCTGGGGCCGCTGGTTTTGATCGCCTTGGGGTTCAGCGGGGCATGGATCGGCAACCTGACGGTGCTGGAACCCTATCGCCCGATCTTCATCGGCGCAGCGCTGGTCGCGCTGTTTTTCGCCTGGCGGCGCATCTACCGCCCGGCGCAAGCCTGCAAACCGGGTGAGGTCTGCGCGATTCCCCAAGTGCGAGCTACTTACAAGCTCATTTTCTGGATCGTGGCCGCGCTGGTCCTGGTCTCGCTCGGATTTCCCTACGTCATGCCATTTTTCTATTAATCACAGGAGTTCATCATGAAAAAACTGTTTGCCGCCCTCGCCCTCGCTGCCGTTGTTGCCCCCGTGTGGGCCGCCACCCAGACCGTCACGCTGTCCGTGCCTGGCATGACCTGCGCCTCTTGCCCGATCACTGTCAAGCACGCGCTTTCCAAGGTTGAGGGCGTGAGCAAGACCGACGTAAGTTTCGACAAGCGCCAGGCCGTCGTCACCTTCGACGATGCCAAGACCAACGTCCAGAAGTTGACCAAGGCGACCGAGGACGCGGGCTATCCGTCCAGCCTCAAACGCTGATCCGTTAACCGAACTCGGGAGCGACACATGGGACTCATCACGCGCATCGCTGGCAAAACCGGCGCGCTCGGCAGCGTCGTTTCCGCGATGGGCTGCGCCGCCTGTTTTCCTGCCATCGCCAGCTTTGGCGCGGCCATCGGACTGGGCTTCTTGAGCCAGTACGAGGGGCTATTCATTGGCATCCTGCTGCCGATGTTCGCCGGCATCGCGTTACTCGCCAATGCTATCGCTTGGCTCAATCATCGACAGTGGCGACGCACGGCGCTCGGCACGATAGGCCCGATCTTGGTGCTGGCAGCGGTGTTTTTAATGCGGGCTTACGGCTGGCAGAGCGGTGGACTGCTCTATGTCGGCCTGGCCTTGATGGTTGGGGTGTCGGTCTGGGATTTCATCTCGCCAGCACATCGCCGCTGCGGGCCGGACAGCTGTGAATTGCCAGAACAACGTGGCTGACGGCAACAGCCGTAGCCACCACAGAAAAGGAAAAATACATGACCACCCTGAAAATCACCGGGATGACCTGCGACTCGTGCGCGGCTCACGTCAAGGAAGCCTTGGAGAAAGTGCCCGGCGTGCAATCGGCGCTGGTGTCCTATCCGAAGGGCACAGCGCAACTCGCCATTGAGGCGGGCACGTCATCGGATGCGCTGACTACCGCCGTGGCCGGACTGGGCTACGAGGCAACGCTTGCCGATGCGCCACCGACGGACAACCGCGCCGGCCTGCTCGACAAGATGCGCGGCTGGATAGGGGCCGCTGATAAGCCCAGTGGCAACGAACGCCCGTTGCAGGTCGTCGTCATTGGTAGCGGTGGAGCCGCGATGGCGGCAGCACTGAAGGCCGTCGAGCAAGGCGCGCAGGTCACGCTGATTGAGCGCGGCACCATCGGCGGCACCTGCGTCAACGTCGGTTGTGTGCCGTCCAAGATCATGATCCGCGCCGCCCACATCGCCCATCTGCGCCGGGAAAGCCCATTCGACGGCGGCATGCCACCCACACCGCCGACGATCTTGCGCGAGCGGCTGCTGGCCCAGCAGCAGGCCCGTGTCGAAGAACTCCGTCATGCCAAGTACGAAGGCATCCTGGACGGCAATTCAGCCATCACCGTTCTGCACGGTGAAGCGCGTTTCAAGGACGACCAGAGCCTTATCGTTAGTTTGAACGAGGGTGGCGAGCGCGTCGTGATGTTCGACCGCTGCCTGGTCGCCACGGGTGCCAGCCCGGCGGTCCCGCCGATTCCGGGCTTGAAAGAGTCACCCTACTGGACTTCCACCGAGGCCCTGGCGAGCGACACCATTCCCGAACGCCTTGCCGTAATCGGCTCGTCGGTGGTGGCGCTGGAGCTGGCGCAAGCCTTTGCCCGGCTGGGCAGCAAGGTCACGGCCCTGGCGCGCAATACCTTGTTCTTCCGTGAAGACCCGGCCATCGGCGAGGCGGTGACAGCCGCTTTCCGTGCCGAGGGCATCGAGGTGCTGGAGCACACGCAAGCCAGCCAGGTCGCCCATATGGACGGTGAATTCGTGCTGACCACCACGCACGGTGAATTGCGCGCCGACAAGCTGCTGGTCGCCACCGGCCGGACACCGAACACGCGCAGCCTGGCATTGGAAGCGGCGGGGGTAGCCGTCAATGCGCAGGGGGCCATCGTCATCGACAAGGGCATGCGCACCAGTAGCCCGAACATCTACGCGGCCGGCGACTGCACCGACCAGCCGCAGTTCGTCTATGTGGCGGCAGCGGCCGGCACTCGTGCGGCGATCAACATGACTGGCGGCGATGCGGCCCTGGACCTGACCGCAATGCCGGCCGTGGTGTTCACCGACCCGCAGGTCGCCACCGTGGGCTACAGCGAGGCGGAAGCACATCACGACGGGATCGAGACCGACAGTCGCCTGCTAACACTGGATAACGTGCCGCGTGCGCTTGCCAACTTCGACACACGCGGCTTCATCAAGCTGGTCATCGAGGAAGGTAGCGGACGGCTCATCGGCGTGCAAGCGGTGGCCCCGGAAGCGGGTGAACTGATCCAGACGGCGGTGCTCGCCATTCGCAACCGTATGACCGTGCAGGAACTGGCCGACCAATTGTTCCCCTACCTGACCATGGTCGAAGGGCTGAAGCTCGCGGCGCAGACCTTCAGCAAGGACGTGAAGCAGCTTTCGTGCTGCGCCGGATGAGGAAAAGGAGGTGTTCAATGAGCGCCTACACAGTGTCCCGGCTGGCCCTTGATGCCGGGGTGAGCGTGCATATCGTGCGCGACTACCTGCTGCGCGGATTGCTACGGCCGGTCGCGTACACCACGGGCGGCTACGGCTTGTTCGATGACACCGCGTTGCAACGGCTGCGCTTTGTACGGGCTGCCTTCGAAGCGGGTATCGGCCTGGACGCACTGGCGCGGCTGTGCCGGGCGCTGGATGCTGCGGACGGTGACGGTGCGTCTGCGCAGCTTGCCGTGTTGCGGCAACTCGTCGAGCGTCGGCGCGAGGCCCTGGCCAGCCTCGAAATGCAACTGGCCGCCATGCCAACCGAACCGGCACAGCACGCGGAGAGTCTGCCATGAACAGCCCAGAGCACTTGCCGTCTGAGACGCACAAACCGATCACCGGCTACTTGTGGGGCGCGCTGGCCGTGCTCACCTGTCCCTGCCATTTGCCGATTCTCGCCATTGTGCTAGCCGGCACGACGGCCGGCGCGTTCATCGGGGAGCACTGGGGTATTGCAGCCCTCACGCTGACCGGCTTGTTTGTCCTGTCTGTGACGCGGCTGCTGCGGGCCTTCAAGGGAAGATCATGACCGCTTCCCAGCCAGCCGAGAGTGGGCAGCTTTGAGCTTCGCTACCAATCTGGAGGAGTACCACCATGAACGCAAACGCCCCGAACACTGCCAGTTGCACCACCTGCTGCGTATGCTGCAAAGAAATTCCGCTCGATGCCGCCTTCACCCCGGAAGGCGCGGAATACGTCGAACATTTCTGCGGGCTGGATTGCTATGAACGCTTCCAGGCACGCGCCAAGGCCGCGACAGAATCTGACATTGCGCCTGTCCCTGGCGGTTCGCAGCCGTCAGATTGAGGCATACCCTAACTTGATGTCAGATGCCATGTGTCATTTTCAGAAGACGACTGCACCAGTTGATTGGGCGTAATGGCTGTTGTGCAGCCAGCTCCTGACAGTTCAATATCAGAAGTGATCTGCACCAATCTCGACTATGCTCAATACTCGTGTGCACCAAAGCGAGGTGAGCATGGCGACGGAGGCTCTGTTGCAAAGATTGGCGGCAGTCAGAGGTAGGCTGTCGCTCTGCGCCGATCAGGCGGCTGCTGCGAAATGGTGGTTGAGCATGCCCATGGCCTCCGTCAGCGCCGAGGGCCCAATGCCAAAAGCTCTCTCCACAAGGCGCACCTCGCCCCTGATGCCGGGCTGCAGGCACCAGGGGCGAGCCTGTCCTTTGCGCAGGGCTCGCATGACTTCGAATCCCTTGATCGTGGCATAGGCCGTGGGGATCGATTTGAAACCGCGCACCGGCTTGATCAGTATCTTGAGCTTTCCGTGATCGGCCTCGATCACGTTATTGAGATACTTCACCTGCCGGTGGGCCGTCTCCCGGTCCAGCTTTCCTTCGCGCTTCAATTCGGTGATCGCTGCACCATAGCTCGGCGCTTTGTCGGTATTGAGCGTGGCAGGCTTTTCCCAGTGCTTCAGGCCTCGCAGGGCCTTGCCCAGGAACCGCTTCGCTGCCTTGGCGCTGCGGGTCGGCGACAGGTAGAAATCGATCGTGTCGCCCCGCTTGTCGACTGCCCGGTACAGGTAGGTCCACTTGCCCCGCACCTTGACGTAGGTTTCATCCAGGCGCCAGCTCGGATCAAAGCCACGCCGCCAGAACCAGCGCAGCCGCTTCTCCATCTCCGGGGCGTAGCACTGGACCCAGCGATAGATCGTCGTATGGTCGACCGAAATGCCGCGTTCCGCCAGCATTTCCTCAAGGTCGCGATAGCTGATCGGATAGCGACAATACCAGCGCACCGCCCACAGGATCACATCACCCTGGAAATGGCGCCACTTGAAATCCGTCATCGTTCCGTCCGTCCAATCTCCGCCAAGCATGCTCAAGCTTCACGATTTTTGCAACAGAGCCCACACGAGTATTGAGCATAGTCGAGATTGGTGCAGATCACTTCTGATATTGAACTGTCAGGAGCTGGCTGCACAACAGCCATTACGCCCAATCAACTGGTGCAGTCGTCTTCTGAAAATGACATTTGGTATCTCTCATAAACGGATGTTTTTGAGAGAACTATCTTCGGCCTTCACACGCACGAAAGGCGGCGAAGCTCCGCCGTTAATCCGTCCGCCGGAGATCTCGCCCAGGCAGGCTGAAGGCCGAGCAAGCCTGACAGGCCCGAAAAGCCCGGCACGGGCGTCGGCGGCGATGACGGCGGCGGCATTATCCAGGGTTGATGATGGAAGTGGAGGATATCGACAACCTCTCGCGCAACCAAGACATCGCGGTCGGACTGCAAGTGATCTTGAAGCCACGGGCCCGTCCCACCCCGACATGGACCTCGATGCCCGAACGGACGTTAGATTTCGAGTTCTAGGCGTTCTGCGATGAAGGTTGGATCCCAGCCGGGATTGAAAGTGTCGACGTGGGTGAATCCGAGCCGCTCGTATAGGCCACGCAGGTTCGGGTGGCAGTCGAGCCGCAGCTTGGCGCACCCCTGCGTTCGCGCGGCATGGCGGCAAGCCTCGATCAGCGCGGAGCTGACACCCCGGCCCGCATGTGTCCGTCGCACCGCGAGCTTGTGCAGATATGCGGCCTCCCCCTTGAGGGCGTCGGGCCAGAACTCGGGATCCTCGGCCGACAAGGTGCAACAGCCGACGATGCCGTCGCTGCAACTCGCGACTAGGAGCTCGGATCTCAGGACGAAGGTCTCCGCGAATGTCCGGTCGATCCGCGCGACGTCCCAGGCGGGCGTTCCCTTGGCGGACATCCACGCCGCAGCGTCGTGCATCAGCCGCACAACCTCGTCGATATCACCCGAGCAGGCGACCCGAACGTTCGGAGGCTCCTCGCTGTCCATTCGCTCCCCTGGCGCGGTATGAACCGCCGCCTCATAGTGCAGTTTGATCCTGACGAGCCCAGCATGTCTGCGCCCACCTTCGCGGAACCTGACCAGGGTCCGCTAGCGGGCGGCCGGAAGGTGAATGCTAGGCATGATCTAACCCTCGGTCTCTGGCGTCGCGACTGCGAAATTTCGCGAGGGTTTCCGAGAAGGTGATTGCGCTTCGCAGATCTCCAGGCGCGTGGGTGCGGACGTAGTCAGCGCCATTGCCGATCGCGTGAAGTTCCGCCGCAAGGCTCGCTGGACCCAGATCCTTTACAGGAAGGCCAACGGTGGCGCCCAAGAAGGATTTCCGCGACACCGAGACCAATAGCGGAAGCCCCAACGCCGACTTCAGCTTTTGAAGGTTCGACAGCACGTGCA
>NZ_JAMPSX010000045.1:0-13730 GCF_028484875.1 Providencia sp. PROV032 | reverse complement strand
TATGTATGCTTATCGGGATAATTCTATTCACCTCCTTCCTCTAGCACGAATAATTTAGAGGGATCTTTGGAAGGGGGGTTAGTTAAAGCCTAAAAAATTGAAATCAAGGCTGAGATAAAAATAAGATTTATAAATTCCACTGATATTGCGGCCAGTTGTTTTCATTGGCGGCTTGGAGGAGGCGAGGGTCACCGTTGACGATAAAGGTTTCGTCAGCAAATTGACACATAGGTAAGTCATTAGCAGAGTCAGTATAAAAATAAACATAGGCATCAGTGATTGGCTGGTGGCGTATCCAGCCTAATAGGCGTTTGACTTTGCCTTCTTTAAAGGTTGGTATGCCGTCGATTTCTGTGGTGTAGCAGCCATCTTGTTGCTTGATATCGATCCCCATGGCGACGTCTGCACCCAGTTGATCCGCAATCTTTTTCACAATAAATGAAACCGTTGCGGAGATCACAATAATTGGGATCCCTTTCGCTTGATAATATGCGATCGTTCTAAGGGCTTCAGGGTAGACTCGCGGCAAAATCACAGCTTGTACAAAATCATCCAACCAGATATCCACTTGATCAGTTTTTACATTGGCGAGAGTTTGCAGGTTAAAACGTAAGTAAGTCGGCATATCTAATGTGCCTGCGTTGTATTGAGCCATCATGGCTTTATCCGCTTCTACAAACTGTGGGTCACTGATAATTTGCCTGTCCCACAGATATTGTGTCCACAATACGCTACTATCACCTTGAATTAACGTATCATCTAAGTCAAAAATGGCCAGTTGGTTTTGCATTATATTCCTATCTACTTATTAACTAAGTGTGCGAATTTCATTTTTATTAAACATAAGTTCAAGGTGAGTGCCCGGTTCAAATAAACGCTCAGATGAGCGGTTAAGTAAATCCACCGTCATATCACCTGCAGGGGTATTCACACTATAACGAATGATATTGCCGAGCAACTGATGATCCAATATCACGGCATCAACAGGGTGAGAAATATGGCTACCATACTGTCGGCCAGCTTCTTTGACATATATAGACTCAGGACGGATAGCCAGTGTGCCTTGCAAATCAAGGCCTAGCATTGTATTGGCTTTTTCTGAATCAACAAGGTTGTAATGCCCCATAAACCGAGCAACAAACTCTGTTGCTGGTTGGGTATAAATATTCTCAGCTGTACCACTTTGTACTATCTGGCCTTTATTCATAAGAAAAATACGATCAGACATAATCATCGCTTCATCTTGATCATGAGTAACAAAAATTGTGGTTAAGCCTAACTCACGTTGAATTTGGCGGATTTGCTGGCGCAAGTGCTTGCGAATGCGTGCATCAAGAGCGGAAAGCGGCTCATCAAGTAACAAAATTTGCGGTTTCATCACCAATGCTCTTGCTAGCGCAACGCGTTGGCGCTGCCCCCCTGACAGTTGATGGGGAAATTGTTGTTCTTTGCCTTGCAATTCAACTAATTCAATCACTTCAGCGAC
Source organism: Providencia sp. PROV032 (assembly GCF_028484875.1). Lineage (NCBI taxonomy): Bacteria > Pseudomonadati > Pseudomonadota > Gammaproteobacteria > Enterobacterales > Morganellaceae > Providencia > Providencia sp. PROV032. The sequence continues at coordinate 12,244 of NZ_JAMPSX010000045.1, read as the reverse complement.
TGCTTTAGATCTCGCTTGGCTATCAATTTTACGCATTTTTAAACCAAACGCGATATTGTCAACCACAGTCATATTGGGAAATAAAGCATAACTTTGGAACACCATACCCACTCCGCGTTGTTGCGCGGCTTGGTGGGTTACATTCTGGCGATTAATATAAAGTTCACCATGATTAAGTTGTTCAAGCCCTGCAATACAGCGTAATAAGGTAGACTTTCCGCAACCACTTGGCCCTAGTAGGGTAATAAATTCACCTTTTTCGATAGTAAATTGAATATCAGCAAATACCTGATTAGTGCCAAAAGATTTGGCTAAATTTTCTGCAATAACATAACTCATCATTCATCTCCTGAACGATTTAATCGCATTGCTAACCACGTCAGCAATAAGGTAAATAGAAAATAAGACATCACCAGGGCAGAAGTGAAGTGTCCGCTGGTTTGTCGCATATTGAAAAGATAGATTTGCAAAGTTTCATAACGTGTTCCCACAAGGATATTGGCAAACACAAATTCACCCATTAAAAATGAAAATGAAATTAATAATGAAACCAACATACCTTTGCGAATATTCGGTAACACAATCATCATGAAGGCTTGGAATGTACTGGCACCGAGTAAATGTGCAGCATCCATTAAGTCTTGCAAATTAATGCCTTGGAAGCTATTCGCAAGCGCACGATACATAAAAGGTAACGTGATGGTGAAATAGGTACCAATCAGGATCCAAGGTGTGCCAACTAACATGAATGGTTCATCAGCAAATATTTGCAACAAGCCTACCGATGAGACCACTGGTGGGATCGCAAAGGGTAAAATAATCAGTAAATCCATTATCCCTTTGAGTTTGGGAAACCGATAAAATACGGCAAACGTCATCGGTAAAATAATTAATGTGCTAACCAGTAATGTACCAAAGCAAATAATCAATGAACGACCAAACGCCATAAGAAAACGCGGGTCTTGCCATAATTGTAGATACCATTTGATGGACAAGGCGTCAGGTAGCACTGTGGCCCCCCAAGAGCTTGCGATGGAATACAAAAATGTGGCGATAATCGGTAGCGCTAATAAGCTAGCAACACAGATTAGTACTAATTTATGAAGCCATAACCCAGAGGATTTATTGCCATTGGTTATGGCTGGGCTAATCGCATTATTATTTTGCATGGTAGCTCCGCTTGATTAACCAATGATGGATGGCAGTTATAAAAGCTAAGATAGCGATAAGTAGCATTGATAACGCAGCAGCCATATTCGGCTCGAGAAATAAATCACCGGAAACTAAACTGGCAATTCGGATAGTCACAAGGTTGTAATTACCACTTGTTAACGCATAAGTACTGGCGTATGCGCCCATTGCATTCGCAATTAGGATAATAAAAGTGCCAAGTAAAGCAGGAGAAAGCACTGGAATAGCGACTTTCAACCAATAGGTTAGCTTACTTGCTCCCATCGTTTTCGCTGCGTCTTCCCACTCTGGTTTTAGTGCGTCAAAGGCGGGGTAGAGCAACAACACACCTAGTGGGATCTGAAAATACACATACAACAGCATCAAGCCACTTGCGCTGTATATATTAAAATCTTCGATAATTCCCCATGATTTGAGTTGTAAGGTAATCGCCCCATTGAAGCCCAAAATAATAATGAATGCGAAAGCAAGGGGAACCCCGCTGAAATTGCTGGCCATGGTGGTGAAGGAAATCATTATTCGGCGAATTTTCCCTTGCATTTTATAAATGGAAAATGCCGTGATACTGGAAATCAATAAGCCAATCACACTACAAATAACGGAAAGCCATAACGTGTTTTCAAACGCTTGCAAGTAAAAATCATTATTGAATACTTCAAGATAGTTACCGAATGACCATGTTTCTTCGTAGATAAAGCTATTAATGAGCACCCAAATCATTGGGGCGATTTGGAATAGACTAAACAACACAAAGAATGGCAAAAGTAGCAGTGCGGCTCGCCAGTGAAAACGAGCAAAACATTTTTTCAACATGGCAGTTTTTCCCTGTTGTTGGTATGTCTGTTCACAGGGAGCAGGGATATCAGCCATTACAAATCTCCTCGTAACAGCGCATCACAAACTGGTTTATCGAGAGAGTTGGCACCAAGTAAGTGACAAATGGTTCCGCAAATTGCAGTTTGCTCAATATTGCAGGGTTGATGAGAAAACTGCGAGCCGATCACAAACAATGGCACTAAGCACTCTTCGGGGAGCGTTCCACCATGGCTACGATCATTGTTCATCCCATGGTCACTCGTGATCAGAATTTGATAACCTTGCTCAACCCATGTAGGAATATAATTCGACAGGATAATATCTGCATGGCGTGCTGCATTACGGTATTGTGGGGAATCAAAGCCAAACTTATGCCCTGTATCATCTATGTTCATAGGGTGGATCAATAAAAAATCAGGGTTAAATTGAGTCCGTAAATATTCCGCATCGACAAATAAATGGTCATCAGGGTAATGGTCTGCTTGATAAAAGCAGCCGTGTTGGATAGCGAGTGAATCATCGTGGGTGAAACGGTCTCGTAAGGCAACAAAAGGTGCCCGGTTATACAGTTCACTCACCCAATAATAAGCAGCGGCAGCGGTCGTTTTGCCGGCAAGGCGCGCGAGAGAAAATATGCTGTCAAAATGGGATAAACGGACAATTTGGTTATTCACAATACCGCTTTTGACCGGAGGAACGCCTGTTAGTATGCATTCATATAAAGGACGAGACATCGAAGGAAGCTCACACTCTAATTGGTAACATGTTGCGCTGTCGGCTTTGACTAAGCCGTTGAGATAGCCCATACAATGATGGGCTACTGAATAACTTAAACCGTCTAGGACAACAAGTATGACTTTTTCAGACATTAATTTTTCCTAAAATCAATTCATTAAATTACTGCTGGTGGATCAAAACTTGCTGTTGCCACATTTTAGGGAGATTACGAGACGACTTTTCCCAACCTTCAGCATTTTTAATTGGCTGAACATTTTTATACTGTTCTTCAGGTAATAATTTGGCTTTAATATCATCAGGTAACGTTAAATATTGTGCACGAATTGGTCGTGCATAACCTTCAGCAAGGTTAATTTGCCCTTTATCACTGAAAATAAACTCACGAGCTAGCTTCGCTGCGTTAGGGTTTTTGGCAAATTTATTGATGATAGTGGTGTAACCTGAAATTACAGAGCCATCAGATGGGATCACAACCGTAAAGCGATCGCGATTGATCTGATCACGGTAATTCAGTGCGTTAAAGTCCCATAATATGCCAACTTCGACTTCACCTTTTTCGATATTTGCGACAGTTGGGTCATTAACGGATAGGCGTTTTTGTTTGGCGAGTTCAGCAAAAAATTCAATGGCAGGCTTTAGGTTGTTTTCATCCCCACCACGCGCAAATGCAGCAGCCAGTACAGCGTTATTCGCTTGTGCAGCGATGCCAACATCCCCAACGGTGACCTTATATTTCCCTTTGAGTAGGTCATCCCAGCTTTTCGGTGCATCTTTTACTAAATCATTATTGATCATAAAAGCGATAGACCCCGTATAGGCTAAAGCCCAATGGCCATCTTTGTCTTTTGCCCAATCAGGAATTTGTGACCAAGTTGTTGGTTTATAAGGCTGAGTTACTCCTTTTAGCACGGCAACAGGCCCAAAAGAAGCACCGACATCACCAATATCTGCTGTCGCATTATTTTTTTCAGCAGCAAATTTGGCAATTTCTTGGGCGGAGCTCATATCGGTGTCTTGATGCTTCAAGCCATATTGTGTTGCTAAGTCTTGCCAAGTTCCTTTCCAGTTCGCCCAAGTATCAGGCATCCCAACGCTGTAAACTTGTCCTTCTTTTTTCGCTGCATTGATTAATTCTGTTAAATTAGTCTCGGCAGCTAATGTCACACTGGATGCGGTCAATGATAGTAAAATCGCAGGAACGATAGTTTTCATTATTTTCTCACTTTTGAAGAACGGTGAACCGTATTGGTTACTTAGCATCCTAATTTTAAGACGTGACAGTTAGTTGATCCTTTTATGACAGTTTTTAGACATTTTATGGAATGGAACGTCTAAAAAGTGTCAAAATTGCTAAAGAAAAACAATGAAACAAACGTTTGAATGACTTTGTGTCAAAAAAGTATATTGTGTCATTAATAGATTTATTTTACCGACAATAAAAACTGACAAAAGACGTGAAAAATGAATAAGTTAAAATTATCAGGAACAGAAAGTGGTTGGTGGTTTATCTGTTTTTCCGGGCGTTTGTGGTTACCTCATGGAGACATTCCTCGAGGTATGGCAAAGGACTATTTGTTAGAAGGAAAAACAGCAACACCCATTGGTGAGTGGCAAGGGGAAATCGTCTGGTTGATAGCCGAAAAAATGCCATCAGATATGGCTTCTCCCCGTATTGTTGCTGCGCAAGATGAAGGCTTATTTCGCCTCGCTGGGCGAGGTGTGCAATTAGCAGAATTCTATCGCTCTCACCGCTATTGTGGCTATTGCGGTACCGCAATGCGCCATAGTGAAACAGAGTGGGCATGTTTGTGTGATCATTGTCATGAGCGTTACTACCCGCAGATCGCCCCTTGCATTATCGTGGGGATCCGCCGTGATGACCATATTCTATTAGCTCAGCACCGACGCCATTCGCAAAACCCGTTATTTACGGTTCTTGCTGGTTTTGTCGAGGTTGGCGAAACATTAGAAGAAGCAGTCATGCGCGAAGTCATGGAAGAGAGCCATATTAAAGTAAAAAATATCCGCTATGTTTCTTCACAGCCTTGGCCTTTTCCTCATTCCTTAATGATGGGGTTTCTTGCGGACTATGAGAGTGGTGATATTAAAGTCGACCCGAAGGAACTGGTGAGTGCAAATTGGTATCATTACGATGATTTACCGTTGATCCCACCGGCAGACACAATAGCTAGGCGTTTGATTGAAGATACGGTCGCATTGTGCCGTCAAAGTGAATATGAAACGGGCGAATAGCACAGCGCTGATATTGTTATCATTAACATGATACAATAATGAACTTCGCTCTTAGCCACTTGCGGCGGCCACTTATAATAATGGAGTAAATAATGACTGAGTTAAAAAATGACCGCTATCTACGTGCTTTGCTACGTCAGCCTGTAGATGTGACCCCTGTATGGATGATGCGTCAAGCAGGGCGTTACCTGCCTGAATATAAAGCAACACGCGCGGAAGCTGGTGATTTTATTGCTCTGTGCAAAAACACCGAATTGGCTTGTGAAGTAACATTGCAGCCATTACGTCGTTTTCCATTAGACGCTGCAATTTTATTTTCTGATATTCTTACCATCCCTGATGCAATGGGGCTTGGGCTATATTTTGAAACGGGAGAAGGCCCGCGTTTCCATAAACCGATTATGAGCGCAACGGATGTAAAAAATATCCCTATCCCTGATCCTGAAATGGAACTTGGTTATGTGATGGACGCCGTTCGTGCCATACGCAAAGCCCTTAACGGTAATGTGCCACTCATTGGTTTCTCTGGTAGTCCGTGGACTCTGGCGACTTATATGGTGGAAGGCGGCAGTAGCAAAGCCTTCACCAAAATCAAAAAGATGATGTACGAAGATCCGAATTCATTGCATTTGTTATTGGATAAACTGGCAGATAGCGTCATTTTATACTTGAATGCGCAAATTCGTGCTGGTGCACAGTCTGTGATGATTTTTGATACATGGGGTGGCGTATTAACTAAGCGTGATTATTTACAGTTTTCACTGAATTATATGCATAAAATTATTGATGGCTTAATTCGTGAAAATGATGGTCGCCGTGTGCCTGTGACCTTATTCACTAAAGGTGGCGGTCAGTGGTTAGAAGAAATGGCAGCAACGGGTTGTGATGCATTAGGCCTTGATTGGACGACTGAAATTGCCGATGCTCGTCGTCGTGTTGGTGATAAAGTTGCCCTGCAAGGAAATATGGACCCATCCATGTTGTACGCACCACCTGCGCGTATAGAAGAAGAAGTACAAAATATTCTGTCGGGCTTCGGTCAAGGTGAAGGGCATGTATTCAATTTAGGCCATGGTATCCATCAGGATGTTCCGCCTGAGCATGCAGGTGCATTTGTGGATGCTGTTCACCGTTTATCCCGCCAATATCATCAATAATTATCATTTATTGATGTTCTTGATTTATGGTGTATTTATAGGATCTTGTAAGTACACCATTATCATCTATGATTAAGAATAATTAAATCTCATAAGCAATGGACGCATGATGGTTTTAGATACCCAACGGTTACGAACAGAACAAACTAGCCAAGCCTCAAAAATCATTTTGCATGATGAATTTCCCCCCCTCAAACTGATTGGTGGGGCTGATGTGGGCTTTGAGCAGCAAGGTGCGATTACGCGTGCTGTGGTGGCTGTACTCTCTTGGCCACAGCTAGAACTTGTTGAGTATCAAATAGCAAGAATACCGACGCAATTGCCTTATATACCGGGGTTACTTTCTTTTCGCGAAGTACCTGGCCTAATGGCTGCGTGGGAAAAAATACAAAATAAACCTGAATTAGTGCTTGTGGATGGACAAGGGATTGCACACCCTCGACGGTTTGGTGTTGCCTGCCATTTTGGGTTACAAGCGAACATTGCCACAATTGGTGTAGCAAAAAGCCGTTTATGTGGTGATGCCGATGAGTTAAATGAAGACCCCGAAAGTGTTCAGCCGTTAATGGCAGGTGAAAATCAACTTGGTTGGGTGCTGCGGAGCAAAAAACGCTGCAAACCATTATATGTTTCTCCGGGACATAAAGTCGGTTTTTCGTCTTCCTTAGAATGGGTTAGGCAGTGTCTAAAAGGGTATAGGTTGCCTGAGCCAACACGTTTTGCTGACGGAATTGCATCAAATCGAACGTTTTTTAAGCGAATGAATGAGAAAATCAGCTAATTATCAGCAAAATATGTGGCATTGACAGATTTTCAGGTAAACTGCGAAGTATTAAGATTGATGAGTCAGAAATTATGTTAAGAAATCCCATTCATTTGAGGTTGGAAAAATTAGAAAGCTGGCAACACACGACTTTCATGGCAAGCTTATGTGAAAGAATGTATCCCAACTTTCAGATGTTTTGTCTGCAAACTGAATTTGCCGATGCAAAAGTTTATCGTTCCATCCTTGATTTAGTTTGGGAAACTTTGGTCATTAAAGATAGCAAAGTCAATTTCGACAGTCAGTTAGAAAAATTAGAAGAAATTATCCCATCAGCGGATGATTTCGATATGTATGGTGTGTATCCAGCTATTGATGCCTGTATTGCATTGGGTGAAATTATTCATTCGAAATTGAGTGGTGAAACCCTCGAACACGCAATATTGGTTAGCGAAGCATCCATTCGTACAGTTGCCATGCTCGAAATGACTCAAGCAGGGCGGGAAATGACAGAAGAAGAACTCAAAGAAATCCCGGCCGTTGAAGAAGAGTGGGATATCCAGTGGGACATTTTCCGTTTACTGGCAGCTTGTGAAGAGCGCGACTTAGAGTTAATTAAAGGATTAAAATCTGACCTCCGCGAAGCGGGGGTGAGCAACATAGGTATTACTTTAAGCTGATTTTTGCATTTTCATTATCGAAAACGTGACTTGACGCAGTAATGCTGAGTACTAAGACTTCACATTTGCCCCTACTCTGGTCTACATTTAGGGGCGAGAAGAAGTGGCTATCGGGGGCGTGTATCAGGGGCTGTCAATTTGGCATATCCGACGCACTCGATGCTTTGCAAACGATAAACACACTGTGTAAGGATAATTTATGAATAAGACTGAATTAGTTGATGCTATCGCAGAATCAGCGGACTTGACCAAAGTTCAGGCAAAAGCAGCATTAGAATCTACTCTGAATGCTATTTCTGAAACGCTGAAAAAAGGCGAGCAAGTCCAACTGGTCGGTTTCGGTACTTTTAAAGTTAGCCATCGTGCTGCACGTACTGGTCGTAACCCACAAACTAAAGCAGAAATCCAAATTCCTGCTACAACAGTACCTGCTTTCTCTGCCGGTAAAGCACTGAAAGAAGCTGTAAAATAAGAACATTGTACAGACGAATTACCAGAGGGGGTAAAAAACTCCCCCTTTTGTTTATTCAAAAAGGGTTGCTGGTATTGGGAGTCATCTCAATGCTAAGCGCCTGTTCTTCTAATGCACCAAAGCTGCCTGAGTTTAGTGCAAGTGGTTTTATTGCTGATGATGGCGTCATTCGTATGTGGCGGCTGAATAATGCACAAAGCCAACCCCTCGTCTTAATGGTGGTTTATAGCCCCTATAAAGGCACAGACACTTCCGTTAATTTCTTCGAATATCGCTCCGGTAAACTCTGGCAAATTCGCAGCCAAATCTTGAACCAAAAAAATGGTGATATCACCGAACAATTACGCTTCGATAAAAACAATGACGTTGTTTTTATGCAGCGCGCCCAAGATGGCCATAAAACATCGCTTTCAACAGATGACATCACGCGTTGGCGCTTTGAAGCTGAACGAGTACTTGAGACAAACACTGCGCTTATTGTTGGTGGCGTCAAACTCTATCAAGGTCGTTGGCAACAAGGTAAAGTGACCACCTGTGAAGGTGATGTGCGAGAAATAACCTTCGAGCCCTATGCTGAAAATTGGTTACAGAGCCGTGCGAAAGTGTGGCATTCGCAGTTAAATTTAGCGTGGTTGGAGTCTTCAGAGGGAAATCAGCTTTTGATGGTAGCTGATACCGATTTTTGCCGCTGGCAACCTTCTAAAGATAGCTTATAAATAATCGCTCGTCGTCTTTCGAACCACAGCTATATTGCTACGTTCGCTCACTCTAGTCACATACTTATGTATGCTCCTAGAGATTCTCTCTCTTGCAGCTTTGCTGTGATTCGAAATACTTAGAGCCATTGTCTGTGTGAATGGTCAAAGGCAAAAACAAATTCAAAAAATAGAAAATAAAAAAGCTGATAAAAGTTTCCTCTTATCAGCTCAGGGAATGGTTTAGTACTTTGTATTATTTTATACGAGCGATAGCACGGTAGCCGATATCGTTGCGGTAGAAGCTATCATTCCAGTGAATGGTTTTTGCCACTTCATAAGCTTTTGCTTGGGCTTTAGCGATATCATTACCTAATGCTGTTACGCATAGGACGCGACCACCGGCAGTCACGACTTCTCCATCTTTCATGCGAGTACCCGCATGGAAAACTTTACTATCAGCCGCTTCAGTAGTTGGTAAACCCGAAATTATATCGCCATTGTGGTAGTCGCCTGGGTAACCACCTGCAGCAATTACTACCCCTAAAGCAGGGCGCTCATCCCATAATGAATCTTTACCTGCCAGCTCACCTTTTGCCCCCGCTAAACATAAAGCGACTAAGTCCGATTGCAAACGCATCATAATAGGTTGAGTTTCAGGGTCGCCAAAACGGCAGTTGAATTCGATAACTTTTGGGTTACCTGCTTTATCAATCATTAATCCAGCGTATAAGAAGCCTTGATAGCGGTTTCCTTCCTGATCCATACCTTTAACTGTTGGATAAATAACTTGTTCCATCACGCGTTGGTGTATTTCATCTGTGACAACAGGAGCTGGGGAGTAAGCGCCCATTCCACCTGTATTTAAACCTGTATCACCATCACCGACACGTTTATGATCTTGGCTAGTTGCCATTGGAATGACATTTTCACCATCTACCATAACGATGAAACTCGCTTCTTCACCATCAAGAAACTCTTCGATAACAATACGATGCCCTGCATCACCAAAGGCATTTCCCGCTAACATATCGTGAACAGCTTCTTTTGCTTCTTGTAGGGTCATGGCAACGATAACGCCTTTCCCCGCGGCAAGGCCGTCAGCCTTAATTACAATAGGCGCACCGACTTTATCTAAGTAAGCCAAAGCGGGCTCTATTTCAGTAAAATTTTCATAAGCGGCAGTTGGAATATTGTGACGGGCTAAAAAATCTTTGGTAAATGCTTTTGAACCCTCAAGCTGTGCAGCACCTTGGGTTGGGCCAAAAATAGTTAAACCAGCGGCTTTAAATGCATCTACAATACCAATAACTAATGGTGCTTCAGGGCCGACAATCGTTAAATCAATTTGTTTTTCTTTAGCGAATTGGAGAAGCCCATCAATATCTGTTGCCGAAATATTCACGTTTTCGAGTGTAGGTTCTAATGCTGTTCCTGCATTACCTGGGGCAACATAGACTTTTTCCGCTAAAGGTGATTGCGCAGCTTTCCACGCTAAGGCATGTTCACGACCACCACCACCAATAATTAAAATATTCATGACTAGGCTCCTAATAATTAGTGACGGAAATGACGCATATTAGTGAAAAGCATGGCAATACCATGTTCATTTGCGGCTGCAATCACTTCATCATCGCGAATAGAACCGCCAGGTTGGATAACACAAGTTACGCCAACAGCTGCCGCGGCATCAATACCATCACGGAATGGGAAAAAGGCATCTGAGGCCATCGCACAGCCAGCGACTTTTAGACCTTCATCTGCGGCTTTAATACCTGCGATTTTTGCAGAATACACACGGCTCATTTGCCCTGCGCCAATACCGATAGTCATATCATTTTTGGCATAAACGATTGCATTGGATTTTACAAATTTCGCGACTTTCCAACAGAATAACGCATCTTTTAGCTCGCGTTCAGTGGGTTGGCGCTTAGTTACAACGCGAAGTTCTTCTTTTTCAACCATTCCTAAGTCACGGTCTTGCACTAATAAACCGCCATTTACGCGTTTAAAGTCTAAACCTGCAACGGGTTTGCTCCATTCGCCACATTCAAGTACGCGGACGTTTTGTTTAGTCTCAAGAATAGGCAATGCATCTTTAGCAACAGAAGGCGCAATAATGACTTCCACAAACTGACGTTCAATAATCGCTTGAGCGGTTTCTTTATCTAATTGACGGTTAAAAGCAATAATGCCACCAAAAGCCGAAGTTGGGTCAGTTTTGAATGCATTATCATAAGCTGTATGAATAGAATCTCCGATAGCAACACCACAAGGGTTTGCATGTTTGACAATTACACAAGCAGGTTCTTCGAATGATTTAACACATTCAAGAGCTGCGTCGGTATCAGCGATATTATTATAAGACAGGGCTTTACCTTGGATCTGCTGCGCAGTTGCAATAGACGCTTCTTTTGGATTTTCTTCTATATAGAAAGCCGCATCTTGATGGCTGTTTTCTCCATAACGCATATCTTGTTTTTTTATAAAGTTTAAATTCAAAGTGCGAGGGAAGCGGCCGGAAGGCTGAGTCGTATCACCGTAATAAGGGGCAACTAATTCACCAAAGTAATTCGCAATCATGCTGTCATAAGCTGCAGTGTGTTCAAAAGCTTTAATTGCGAGGTCAAACCGAGTCGACCAATTTAGCGAGTTCTCGTGGTTATCCATCTCATCAATGATGGTTTGATAGTCATTACTATTTACCACAATTGCGACATCTTTATGATTTTTAGCCGCGGAGCGCACCATGGTCGGGCCGCCAATATCAATATTCTCTACAGCATCTTCAAGGGTGCAATTTGGTTTTGCCACGGTTTGGGCAAATGGGTATAGATTCACAACGACCATATCGATAGGCGCGATGTCATGTTGTTGCATGATGGCATCATCTGTACCGCGACGCCCTAAAATTCCGCCATGCACTTTTGGGTGCAATGTTTTCACTCGGCCATCCATCATTTCAGGAAACCCTGTGTAATCTGAAACTTCAGTTACGTTTAATCCTGACTCAGCGAGTAACTTTGCAGTACCGCCAGTAGATAGAAGCTCAACACCACGTTGAGATAACGCCTTAGCGAATTCAACAACCCCTGTTTTATCAGACACACTAAGCAGGGCACGACGAATAGGACGAAGCAGTTGCATGAGATAGATCCCTTGGATTTGAATAAATAAGGCAATAACGAATATCAGTCAGTAAAAACTCAAAGAGCTTTTCTTATATACCTATTATATCTATTGATGAAAGCCAAGCGGAATTAGCCCGCTTTCCCTATAACAATATATAAGTCACTAACAATTTCAGAACATAAAAACAAAATCAATGCTGAAATTTCGAGCCAATTGTAACGCAAACGTTTGCGTAATGCGCGGTAATTTTTAAATTATTTTCATGTTGTGGATAACTTGGTGTATAAGTCGGTATAAGTGGGGGTTTTGCTGTGGAATGCAGCAGTTGAACAAAATAATGCAAAAAA
>NZ_JAMPSX010000044.1:0-14336 GCF_028484875.1 Providencia sp. PROV032 | reverse complement strand
GTCAATAGCAGCATCTGTGCCAGCGCCCGCTTTCACCATTAACAGGATGCGACGGGGAGTTTCTAAGGATTCAACAAACTCTTTCACGGTGTAATACGGAACCAGCTTCTTGCCGGGGTTCTCAGCAATCACTTCTTCGGTCTTATCGCGGGAGCGGTTGAAAACGGAAACGGTATAGCCACGGCTTTCGATGTTAAGCGCCAGGTTGCGCCCCATCACGGCCATACCAACAACGCCGATTTGTTGCTTAGACATTATGTACTCCTGGATCGGGTGATACTACCTGCATAACACGTCATGAAGGTAATGTAGAATTTCACATCATATTTATCGCGGTAACCTATCATATAGACCGTCTGAACTCTTGAAAAGAGTTTGCTGCCAGTCGCATAGGGTAATCCGGGCTCGAATACACGCACAATAACAAGGGAATACCATTCATCTAAAAAAACCTCACACGCTTTCAGTGCACTGTTTTTTTGTCAGGCAGAGCCCGAATGCACTTCTTATTGAACATCGTGCGGTTTTTATCGCAAATCCAGCCCCACTTATTGAAATATTTAATGGCTGACTGAATATGCATTATTAAAAAACGAAAGCTTTTATATGACTTACGCTGTGACTCGTGGTAAACGAATGAATAAGGACAATAGAGAATATTAAGCCCAAGCTCACAAATTCGTCGTGAAAAATCGACATCTTCAAGATACAGGAAAAATGCAGGATCAAAGCCGCCCGTCTGCGATACAGCTCTGGAACTCACAATCAGGCAACAGCCTGAAAGTGAAGGAGCAAAAAAAGGCTTGGTATAATCGGCAAATCGTAACTCATACTGGCTGTTGCTTTCACTGGCAGATGTGAATAAGCGGAAGCGACGAGCAAAAAGATGATATGGTGATGGCAAAAGTTTCGCGCCATACTGCATTGTTCCGTCAGGGTAAAGCACCCGCGGAATTGACAAATCAACATTATTTTCTTTGCAGAATGAATAGGCTTTGTTTATTTCATCTTTTTCGAAGTAAATATCTGGGTTACAGATTAAAAAATACTCCGCCAGGTCTTTATATTTTTCAAAAACAATATTATGTGCAGCACCGAAACCTAAATTTACAGGCGTACGAATCACCATCACTTTGGAATGCTGAAAGTTAGCTAACCAGTTACATAAACTACCGTTATCAACGATGACCAACTGATCAATATAAGATTCCAACAGCAAGGCGTCAATTGTCTTCTCAACTTCAGAATACTCGTGTTTGTATAATACTAAAGATGCTACCAGTTTCAATTGCGTTAACCTATTTATGTGTACCCTTAAAAACCAGAGAAACTAGATGTCACCGTAAGAAGTTTCAGGCCAATCTTTTGGTCTGGTTCAAGATAAGCGCCTTCAGACCACTCATTCCAGGCATTAATAAATAAAATATCCTGATGTTCTTGAGTAATTTTATTCTGCGCAATAGATAGCGCATTTTTGTAATTTTCTGGCGATACATCAGTAAACAGTGTAGCTCTATCATTATACCGTGCTGTATTATCCCAGTCCGGAAAAACAGAATGATAAACAGGTTTGGAAAAGCTTAAGCTATCTGACCTCTCAAGTTCACGTAAGAAATCAACATAAGAAAACTTAGCAATCCCATTCTTTTTTCTGAACAATCCAACCAACAATGATTGGGTTTTTTCCGGCAGACGTCTTAGCAGTGGTTCAACCAAAGCTGTACGACGATTTTTTAATCGTGTATTAATAATATAGCGAGGGTTGAAATTAATAATCCCATCGAAATATTGATATAGTTCTTCGGCACCAGATATATCATAACTCCGACAAGCAAGCCAATGAATACCAGAAAAACCATCAGCAACTGCGAGCTTATTGAAGGTACTAATAACATCACTCAAATTGGGAATCAACTCAGGCCGGTATATTGTGAATACAGGCCTATTGTTAACTTTATGGTAGCGGTCATCTTTAAAAAAGGCAGCGAGATAAAAATAATGTTTCTCTATAGAATCCAGATCACGATAATAGTTCTGTTCAATGAGATAATCATTAGGTTGCCCGACCCACTGCCTTGTCCAGCTTTCATTAGCCCAAGTCAACATGAATTTTATATTCAAATCAATATCAGCAAGCAACATCTCTGCAGGTTTGGCGAGGTGTGGCTCACCGTCAAACCAATAATGATAGAAGTTGAAGCCAGTAATATTGAATTGCTTAGCAAGGTCGACCTGCATAGAAAGCGTTTTAAGCTCTGACTGGTCATAATAACCAAGTTCAGGAACCCGTGGCTGATAATGCTCCGCAAATAAAGGTTTTGCGGCTTCAACTAATTTCCAGTCTGTAAAACCAGCACCCCACCACATGGAGTTTTCTTTAGTTTCATAAAACTGTGGGAAATAGTATGCAAAAATAGCGGACATAATTCTCCATTACAATACTAAAACTTTATTGTTGCAAGTTTTAGTAATATCAATCTCAGAGAGTGTTTTGATATCAATGCATTTGAATCCTCGAACCATCACAGGTACACAAGTTGTCCTTTCAAAGACATGTGCAAGAGTACCATCCTGTTGACCACTTTCAGATTCAAACTCTTCGCTCGCCAGCAAATTAACAAGAGGATAGACTGCAGCTGGCTTAAACCAGAACATTGTCCCTCCAACGAAAAAAAGTTGTTTATTTTGCGGCGAAACGCCCAAAGACTCCATAGCATTATAAACTCGGTGTTGATTGCAACCCCAATATTCCTCATTTGACAGATAATCACGTTTATCAGCGGCTATGCCAATTTTATTGTGCATAAAGCAGTCTAACAGTTTTAAAATTATTGGGCCTGATGGGATGAGGTTGCAGATAATCTCCTGTCGCCACTTGCTACCGAGATGACTGTATTTACTCTTTTTAGAATGAAGCTTAAGAACCATTTCATATTGATTGAAGTCATAAGCTAACATTGTCTTGATAAAGGGCAAAACATCCCGCCCTTTGTTTTCAACAACTGCGATAAAAATATTGTTGGCAATTCCCCGAAAATAACTTCTCACCAAAGGAATATATTTTTCATCTGGTATCGTGATGAACAAGTCGAAATCAATGGGTAACAGAGAAAATCTCTCATAGAACTCGCCAGCCAGATCAACATAATAAAGATGAAGAATTATGGCAATCTTCGTTGTTTTTTCGCCGGAACCAATGTATTCAAAAAAATTATTCCCCGCAGTGATAAAATTACCAGGAGAATATTTAAACAATCGATTTTTGTAACTGGCTTTTGTTCGTAAAAGGTGGTTTTCCAATACTGCGGAGTTATCCAGATTCGAAAAATTCAGCTCGCCAATATCATTGCGTAGTACATCTGTTTTCACAAAGCCATATGTATCATAAAGATGTCGATAGTCATGATGGCAAGGATTCTGGTCATGCTGTGCGAGATAATAGCATCCGGTTGATAAACCGCTTCGCAACGCCGAGTTAGTCAGTTCAATCTCATAGTCAAATATAATCTTTTCTTTACGCTTATACTGAAAAAGGTTATTCCAGAAATTGTAGAACCAAAAAGACGTAAATGCCTTTTTGTTAAAGACCAGAAAATAACTTTGCAAATGATAAGCAAACTGCCTGCTGGCAGTAAGTGAGTAAATATCGTAAGCCTCACTTGCATTAAGAATTGCCTGCAAATCAAAATCTTTTGAACAATAGAAGCTATCATTAAGTACCAACAATTGATCGTAGATATAAAGATCTTCTATCGAAAGTATTCCTTCCTTATAGCTGCAGAAATCATACCCAACATTTTCACGAACAATGATTTGCAATCCAGGATATTTTCTTGCGACTTCGGTATCAATGTCTGAGGTTGAAACAAGAATGACCTTTTCCGCCACTGTTGTGATTTTATCGAGAATAACATCAAGATAAGGATCAACTATATTATCGACATCGTAATGTGCCATTACTGCTATGATTTTCATAGCATTCTTCTCAGTTTTGCATAAACAGGGATAAGCAAGGATGCAAGACGAGGATATTTAATTTTGATTCTATCCCTTACACGCATTGATTGTGCAGCTACAGGTGCATCAAATTTTACTTGCTGCTCATCAACATTTAATAATGCAAACTCAAAGGCTCTCTCGATCCGCATTTTTTCTTCTGGACCGATCTCATCCATAAGGAATGAAAGAATATTATCATTAGTAATATACTGGCTAAGATCTAATTTTTTCTCATTTAAGGCACTGAGAGTAGCTTCCAGATATTCCCGTCCGTATTTTAAATCAGGTTCGAGATGGGCACCTTCGGCCCATTCATTCCAGGCATTGATGAATATAAACTGATCATTTTCTGGCAAATACTTTTTAGAAAACTTAACTAAGTATTTCAACCAAAATTGATACAGAGCCGGAGATGAATTGATAATGATATGACCAGTATCCTGCCGTCTTGCCGTATTATCCCATGAAGGAATAATTCCGCGATAGCATTTATAATCTGTGGTCTTTTTATTTAATGCCTGGCGGACAATTTTACGATAATCAACAATCCCACCACGAAAATTAGGATTAGTAATTTGTACATTTACATCAGGACGGTTTTCCGAGCCGATGTATTTATGTGGTGGAAACTCGACAGCTACATCAAAGCCATAAACTGTAGGATCATCAATGCCATAGAACTGCACCGCACAGAGGTGAAGATCTGGGAAGCCAGCCTGACGGGCAAGTTCTCGCCACTGTTGGGTAAGTTCTAATGGATTTTTAAGTAAATCAGCACGATAAACCAACAACATCGGTTTACCATCTACTTTAATATATCTTGAATCCTGGAATACGCTAAGTAGCTCTTTAACAAATTCAATATCATCGCTAGCGCCATGATTTTGTTCAAGAAGCACTTCTTTATCAAGCCCATCCCATGTTTTTGTCCAGTTCTCATTTGCCCAGCAGTAGCAGAACGGAAAATCAATGTCACTTTTGACATAGTTATTTAATGGTTTTTCCAGAATACGACGACCATCTTTGAAGCGATAGTAGTAGAAACAGAATCCATACAGTCCATACTGGCGAGCTAAATCAGCCTGTTCGCGCATGTTCTCAATATTTTGCAGATCATAAAACCCCATATCTGCAGGGACATGCGGTTGATAATGCCCGGAAAAATTGGGTTTACCTTTTGCAACATTTGTCCATTCGGTGAATCCCGGTCCCCACCATTCATCATTCTCTTTGACACGGTGAAATTGAGGTAAATAGAAAGCCAATGGTTTAATCGTATTCATTACCGCGATCCCTTAAAAACAGCACGCAATTTAGTAATCATCTTCCAGGATTTTGAGTTTATTATTTCGTTAAGATATTTATCTTTATTTTCAATATCTTTTTTTAATAATAAGTTATCATTTTTGCAGCTCTGAATTTCACTCTGCAACTTTTCAATAAGCAATTGGTTGGGATAATACTCAGCCTCTGGCGAACGAACCATACCTGTCCAGTAATTGTCTCCTTGCCCCGGAGCGTGACTGTCAGTTAGAACATTATCCAAAGAAATAACATCCTGATGTTCACCGACGATAATTCGCTTACCTAAATTTGTTGTTTTCTTTTTGTGAATAATACAAACAGAATTAAAGAAGGTAACACTATAAATATGGTCAAAAGGTGTGCTGGTAACATCAATATCCAGAAATTGACCAAATTCATGGAAAAGATCATTAACTTTCTTTCCTGGATATCCCCAATGCTCATAGTTGATCGCATCACTTAATTTTTTAAGAAATGCCATTGATGACATCGGATCATACAAGCCGCCTTCAAACTCTTTCCAGTAGCTGCAATGGAGATCCTCAATGATGAAAATGCCATCATCGGATAAAAGGGGAAAGTACTTGATAAAAGTTTTAATAATATCGCTGCTAACATGTGATCCATCATCAATAATAAGATCGATACTACCAGCTGTTTCTGCCTTTATTTTTTCAACAACACCATCCTCATTGGCATCACCGACAATGACATGGATGTTAGGGTTGTCATAAGTCAATTTGTGGCAATCGGGATTGATATCACAGCCAATAATTTTACGAAAATTGGGGAAAAATTTACTCCATACCTCCAGAGAACCGCCATTCTGTATACCGATTTCAACTAATGTGATCTCTTTTTGGCTATATGGCACCAGAACCGCATCGTAGGCATCAATATATCGTTCCCACTTGTCTGTCGTTTTCCCATGGTGTAAACGATTGTGATAAAAATCTCTCAAGCTATGATTCATGATTTCACCATTTCAATGCTGTCAAATCGGACGCCAACCAAACCCCAGCGAACAGTACTGTTGAAAACTTTAATTATTAATGCATCGTGCAAATGGTGATGTTGGATATTGTTATGTAAATTTCCGTTTGCGACCGAGCACATCAATGCATAATCGCCGTTTGGCAACATTGGCAGGGTAAACACAAATTCACCTTTAAATGTTTCACCAGCAGCAAAAGTGCGTTTATCAACTTCAGTTAGGGGTAATGTATTTTCGCCGAATAGAATCTGACCTAATTTGTCTTTAACTAAAAAACCTAATATTGGCTGATCAAGATCGATATGAGTTTTTGCTTCGAGCGTTACCTTAACCTTTTCTCCCCCAGTGAGAATTTCCGAATTGTGCGATAAATTGCGCATGTCAACACGGATAATTTCTGCATCACCGGTTTTCCAGCCATTAGATGCTTCGAGGTTATGCGTTACAGTCGTCTCAGAACCATAATCGATAAAGGCCTCATCGCTGACGCTTTCTTCTTCAGACGGAGTCTCGCCATTAAGCTCTTGTAAGGTTGCTGTTTCACCATAGATTTGTTCGAGAGTATATTTCAGGTAACTTTCAGCAACATCCTTCGATTTACCATACTTCATCGAGTTACCTCTATTAAGCCACAAAGCTTTCTCACAGAGGTTCTGGACCGAAGCCATATCATGGCTTACAAAAATTAGCGTACCATTTTCCTGGAATTTCCTGATAAAGCGCATACATTTTTGCGTGAAGACAGCATCGCCAACAGCAAGGGCCTCATCGACAACCAGAATATCTGCATCAACATGCGCGATAACGGCAAAAGCCAGTCGGACATACATCCCACTGGAATAATTTTTGACTGGCTGATCAATGAAATCACCAATATCGGCAAATTTCACAATATCATTAAATTTAAGCTCTATTTCGCTTCTGGTCAAACCATAGACAGCAGCATTTAAATAAACGTTTTCTCGGCCGGTAAATTCAGGGTTAAAACCAGAGCCCAACTCCAGTAATGCTGCTATTTTGCCATTTACTTTTATTGTCCCGCAGGTCGGTTGCAACGTACCACAAATCATCTGAAGTAGTGTTGATTTACCCGAACCATTTCGGCCAATAATAGCTACTGTTTCGCCTTTTTTTATATTAAGTGAAACACCATTTACAGCCCAGAATTCATCATAGCATTTCTTTTTTATACCTAATCGAGGCAAGATAAATTGTTTGAGCCGATCTGCAGGATTACGATAAATGAAAAAACATTTACTAACAGAGTCTAATTCAATCGCATAATTATTAGAGGACATCAGCAAAACCTTTGCGTAATTTAGTAAACAACAAAAATGCCAGTGATGTAATAATAACTGAAGCAATCAAATAGATTAGCAAACCAGTAAAGTTTGGCAACTGGCCCCAAATAAATACCTTTCTGAATTCTTCAATAATAAAAGTCAAAGGATTTAAATTAATGAGTCGCTGAAACTCAAGCGGAACTGATTTTACAGAGAAGAATACTGGAGAAATAAAAAGAAGAATTGAAGTAACAATTCCCATAAATTGATTGATATCCCGGATGTATACACCAAGTGCAGAAATTATCCAACCACTACCTATCGCGAGCACAAATATTGGAAGTATAATAAGCGGTGTTAGAATAATAGTCCAATGGATTGCATCACCGAGTATTACGGATATCACAAATAGCACAATCATGCTAATGAACATGTTAAACAATGCAGACAGTGTTGTTACCAAACTTAGTATTTCTAATGGGAAAACCACTTTTTTTACATAATTCGAGTTCCCGACAATACTATTCGTTGAGAGCATCAATACTTCACAATAGAATGCATGAATAATCATTCCTGCAAAAAGAATTATCGCAAACTGTGATTTAGATTCCTCAACACCCCCCCCCCATTTCGCTTTAAATACAACAGAGAAAACGAAAGTATATACAATCAACATAAACAAAGGGGTTAAAAAAGGCCAAATAATACCTAATGCAGAACCACGATAACGGCTGGAAATTTCGCGCTTGGTCATTTGATATATTAATTGCCCATGCGCTTTTAATATGTTACTCATAGTAATGACACTCAAAACCTATTTTTATTTGGAATGAAAATAATTAATTACAGACAAAGAAATTAATGGCCGATTACCGGCCATTAATTTTACTTATAAAGATCAGCGTTAGATAATTTAACACCCTGCTGGTCTTTCGCTGATAATTGAATATTTTCCACAGCAGGCCAGGAGATATTAATTTCCGCATCATTCCAGATAATGCTACGCTCAGATTGCGGCGCGTAAAAATTAGTGGCCTTATAAAGAAACTGAGCGGTTTCGCTTAAGGTAACAAAACCATGGGCGAAACCTTCTGGAATCCATAATTGTCGTTTGTTTTCCGCACTGAGATTTACCCCAACCCACTGGCCAAACGTTGGTGAACTTTTGCGTATATCGACAGCAACATCAAATACCTCACCTTCGGTACAACGCACAAGTTTCCCCTGTGCATTCGGAGCCAATTGATAATGCAGACCTCGTAAGACGCCTTTCTGTGACTGAGAATGATTATCCTGTACGAATTCTACTTTACGCCCCACGGCTTCATCAAAAGTTTTCTGATTAAAACTCTCAAAAAAATAACCACGTGCATCACCAAATACTTTTGGCTCAAAAATGAGAACATCCGGAATTGCTGTCTTAATAATATTCATCTGAGTATTTCTCTTTTATTTACCAAGTATTTCAGTTACTGCTCGTTTTACACCAACTTTCCAGTCAGGTATAACTATATCAAACGTTTTCTGGAATTTCTGATTTGACAATCGAGAATTATGAGGTCGTTTAGCTGGGGTAGGATATGCCTCAGTTCCAACCGGATTGACCGCATTTACCTTAAGCTCCGTTCCTACTTCACGTGCAATTTCGAATACATAATTAGCGTAATCAAACCACGTGGTCTCGCCACTGGCGACAAGATGATAGGTGCCAAATAAGGTTGCATCATGGCGCTGGCTACGGATTGCTATCGCTGTGCAATCAGCCAACAATTCAGCGCTTGTTGGTGCACCGTGCTGATCATTGATGATCGCGAGCTGTTCCTTATCACCAGCAAGTCGCAGCATAGTTTTAGCAAAATTCGCGCCGCGTGAGGCATAAACCCAACTGGTTCGGAAGATGAAATGGCGCGGGTTATATTCAGCAACTGCTTTTTCGCCCGCTAATTTGGTTTCACCGTACACGTTAAGTGGCCCGGTGGGTTCATCTTCCTGGCGATAGTGCGTACCTTCACCATTAAAGACATAATCTGTTGAATAATGTACAAGCAATGCGCCCAGAGCTGCAGATTCTTTTGCAATGACGGCCACACTATCGGCATTCAGTAACTGCGCGAGATCATGCTCGCTTTCAGCTTTATCAACCGCAGTGTGAGCAGCAGCATTTACAATCACATCTGGTTTAACGGTACGAATCGTCTGTGCAATTCCGTCAGGATTAGTCAAATCACCACACAATTCAGTATCAAAATAATCGACGGCAATCAGCGTACCCAATGTGGATAATGCGCGCTGTAATTCCCAACCAACCTGGCCATTCTTGCCTATCAATAAAATTTTCATCGTATCCCCGAGAAACTATCCGCGTTATTCATTAATCAGTATGCGTAAATAGCGGCCATAATCATTTTTCGCCATTTTTTTCGCTTGATCGGCAACTTGCTCTTTACTCAGCCAGCCCTTACGAAATGCGATCTCTTCCAGACAAGCAACTTTCATCCCCTGGCGTTTCTCAATGGTATGAATAAATTGCGATGCTTCAACCAGGCTGTCATGGGTGCCCGTATCGAGCCATGCAAACCCACGCCCCAACAATTCCACCTGCAGCTCACCGCGGTCCAGATACATCTGGTTCAGTGTAGTAATCTCCAACTCGCCGCGAGCAGAAGGTTTCACCTGTTTTGCCATTTCGACGACATTTTTGTCGTAAAAATAGAGACCAGTTACTGCCCAGTTTGATTTTGGTTTAAGCGGTTTTTCCTCAATGGATAACGCAGTGTAATTTTTATCAAATTCCACAACACCAAAACGTTCCGGATCCTGTACCTGATAACCAAATACCATCGCACCAGAGGTTAACTGCGCTGCACTTTCCAGTTTCTTACCGAAGCTTTGACCAAAATAGATGTTATCGCCCAGCACCAGCGCACATGGCTCGTTATTAATGAATTCTTCGCCGATGATAAACGCCTGCGCCAGGCCGTCCGGCGAAGGCTGTACTTCATAGGTGAGACGGATACCGAACTGTGAACCATCACCCAATAAACGCTGGAACGATGCCATATCTTCCGGCGTCGTGATAATCAAAATGTCACGAATACCTGCCAACATTAGAACTGATATTGGGTAAAAAACCATCGGCTTGTCATAAACAGGCAATAACTGTTTTGACACACCCTGAGTAATCGGATAAAGACGAGTTCCAGAACCGCCAGCTAATACAATACCTTTCATCATTCCGTCCTTACGATTTTATTCTGCGAGCCCCAGGCGTTCACCAGCATATGATCCATCCATCACACGCTGCCACCAGTCCTGGTTAGTCAAATACCATTCAACCGTTTTGCGGATACCTGATTCAAAAGTCTCCTGCGGTACCCAGCCCAGTTCATCTTTTATTTTGCTCGCATCAATGGCGTAACGCAGATCATGGCCCGGACGGTCGGTGACATAAGTAATTAATTCTGCAAAGCTACTAATATTATTAGGTTTCGCAGTAATGATTTCGTCAAGAATAGTACAAATAGTATTTACGACTTCAATATTCTTACGCTCATTGTGGCCACCGATATTGTAAGTCTCACCCGCACCCCCCTCAGTGACGACCTTATATAAAGCGCGAGCATGATCTTCAACAAATAGCCAGTCGCGAATTTGCTCCCCATTGCCATACACCGGTAACGGCTTACCCGCTAATGCATTAAGGATGATCAGCGGAATAAGTTTTTCAGGGAAATGGTATGGGCCATAGTTATTTGAGCAATTCGTCACCAGGGTCGGCAAGCCGTAAGTACGGCGCCATGCACGTACTAAATGGTCACTTGACGCTTTCGATGAGGAATAGGGACTGCTGGGAGAATAAGGCGTTTTTTCGGTAAACAGCGGCAGCACTGTTCCGGCAGGAACTTC
This sequence comes from Providencia sp. PROV032, assembly GCF_028484875.1. NCBI lineage: Bacteria > Pseudomonadati > Pseudomonadota > Gammaproteobacteria > Enterobacterales > Morganellaceae > Providencia > Providencia sp. PROV032. The sequence continues at coordinate 2,849 of NZ_JAMPSX010000044.1, read as the reverse complement.
ATCAGGATGCGGCAAATCGCCGTAGACTTCGTCCGTTGAGATATGATGGAAGCGGAACGCGGTTTTGCGGGGTTCATCAAGCTGAGCCCAATATTTGCGCGCAGCTTCAAGCAGAATGTAAGTTCCTACAATGTTTGTCTCAATAAACGCGGCTGGCCCGGTGATAGAGCGGTCCACATGGCTTTCGGCGGCAAGATGCATGACCGCATCTGGCTGATGTTCCGTAAAAATCCGTTGCATAGCTTCGGCGTCACAGATATCGGCGTGCTCGAAAGCATAACGATTGCTGTTTTCAACCTCTGTCAGAGATTCAAGGTTGCCCGCATAGGTTAACTTATCGACATTAACCACAGAATCATGAGTGTTATTAATGATATTACGAACGACAGCAGACCCGATAAAACCTGCTCCACCAGTGACCAATATTTTCACGAGATTATTCCATCTACTTTGCGTTTGCGAGTTGTTACTGTGGCACCGACATGCAAAATTCAAGCCAGGGCATTTATTCAAAAACAAGGCACGCTACCGCCCCTGGCTCAATAGCTACCAGTGTGCTGTGCGTAACGTCCAACGATGTCATTAGAAAGGCGCCAGGTAGTGCAACTGAGAATCATTACCGGGCACGAAATGTTAAAAAACACATTTTCTGCTTAAACCAATATGGAAACAAGAAAAATCTCAAGCCAATAAAGTTGCTGTCAAAGTTCCGTTTATTTCTTAGACGTTGGTCAGGCATTATAAATATAAAAAAAGCAGCGAGAATGTTCTGAAGCACATGTGCTTCCGGTTGCCACTCTCAGCTGCCATTCTAATTAGTTAATTTTTAAGTTTTTATCTGAAACATTACTGGGTCAAAAGTTTCTTAATACTTTCGCGGAATTTTTGACCTTCTTTCAGATTACGCAGTCCGTAGTTAACGAACGCCTGCATGTAACCCATTTTTTTACCACAGTCGTAGCTCTCGCCGGTCATCAGCATTGCATCCACAGACTGCTTCTTCGCCAGCTCGGCGATAGCATCGGTCAACTGAATACGTCCCCAGGCGCCTGGTTCAGTACGCTCCAGCTCCGGCCAGATTTCAGCGGAAAGCACATAGCGCCCCACCGCCATCAGGTCTGAATCCAGCGTTTGCGGCTGATCCGGTTTTTCGATGAACTCGACGATACGGCTTACCTTACCTTCGCTATCCAGCGGCTCTTTGGTCTGAATCACTGAGTACTCAGACAGATCGCCTTTCATGCGTTTTGCCAGAACCTGGCTACGACCGGTTTCATTGAAACGGGCAACCATTGCCGCCAGGTTGTAACGCAGCGGATCGGCAGAAGCGGAATCCAGAATGATATCCGGCAGGACAACCACGAAAGGGTTATCGCCAACAATGGGACGCGCGCAAAGGATGGAGTGCCCCAGGCCCAGCGGCTGTGCCTGACGAACGTTCATAATGGTCACGCCAGGAGGACAAATAGACTGCACCTCGGCCAACAGTTGACGTTTAACACGCTGTTCAAGTAACGCTTCCAGCTCATAGGAAGTGTCGAAGTGGTTTTCGACCGCGTTTTTGGAAGAATGTGTCACGAGGACGATTTCTTTGATCCCTGCAGCAACAACTTCGTCGACGATGTATTGAATCATTGGTTTATCGACGATAGGTAGCATCTCTTTAGGAATAGCTTTGGTGGCGGGTAGCATATGCATCCCCAAACCTGCTACCGGAATAACTGCTTTCAAATTAATCATTATGCCTTCCACCTGTAAATGATTGATAAATTATAGACCTTCAACTTCTTTTCGCCAGCGTCCACGGGACGAGTTGCCGCGAAATATGTTACGCCGATTGTCTTATAATTGCTGTAGATGTAATCCTGGCAGCGCAATAAAGTCACCAGGATTCATCGCAAAGTAAGACAATCTCCTTACCACTACGACTTCGCCGGCAAACGGAAGTTGAGATTTTGCACATTCACAACCTGATGGTCGATACGATCGATATCAACGGAACTCTGCCCTTTTTCGTTTACCGCCTTGATATTGGCCAGCGAAAGCAAGGTATCCTGACGCGCCATAAAACGTCCCCGCACATCCTTGCGTAAATCGAAGTTAAGTTTCAGCGCCGGTCCCACAGACGCCTCTTGCATGACATTGATGTTTCTCAGGAAAAGATGCTGCGGCTTGTTATGAAACTCCAGCGTTGCCCGCTGTAAGTTGAGATTGGTAATGGCCACAAATGAGGTGGCGTTACCGGACGAGATCTGGATCCCGCGCAGCTTGTACTGATTCTGTGCATTTTCCAGGTGAATATCATTCAGTTTGAAATTTTGCGGAATGGACAAATAATCGCCTTTGATAACCCCGTAGCCGATGAGCATTCCGGCACTGTTGACCATCGAGACGTTATCGATGACAAAATTATCACAGCCATATATCGCCACCGTCGCGTTATCAATACCGGCTTTTTTGCTGAAATCCGGGGTAATATTTTCTGCCTTAATGTTACGAATAATAAAGTGTTTACCGTTTTCAACATGGACCAGCTGTCGGCAATTGCTGCCAGTGATGTTGGCAACAACAAAATTCTTCACCGCCTGGTCTTCCGGGTAGGCGTTATCGTAGGTACTGCCCGCCAGCCCGATGCCGATTCCCCAGTTGATTTTACCGTTGGTACAGTCAATGTGATCAATGACATGGTCGGAGATGAGAATATCGCGATCGTTAATGGCGACGTTCCATTCCACTGCGTCACCTTGCAGGTAGCTAAAGTGGCTATTGGTGATTCGGGCGCCAATAATCTGGTTATGAAAACCCTGGCGCAGGATGGCGTAGTTGGCTTTCGTGACGGTGATATTATC
>NZ_JAMPSX010000043.1:0-15717 GCF_028484875.1 Providencia sp. PROV032 | reverse complement strand
ATTTTATTAGTAAGCATGCTCGTTTTGTCACCCGCTGATGCTTACCGTTAATTAATATAATCACTTGTATTAAATAGACTTTCTTTAAAAATACAAGACACTCTGTTATTACAAATCGTGCATGCCGTCTATCCTGCTTGCACGATGCACATTATCTCACCCAAAGAACTCATAACATTTTAATTTATTTAGCATTAAATTAAAACTCTACCGGTAAACAAGCATCTCTAGGCGTAAAAAACAGGCACTTTTTTAAATCCCAGCTAGAATAGGCTGTATAGGCAGACAGTTGCAAGACAAGGAGCGTTTTATGTCTAACAGTCCATTTTTAAATTCTATACGCACGGATATGCGACAAAAAGGTTATGCGCTGAAAACTGAAAAAACTTACCTGCACTGGATTAAGCGTTTTATTCTGTTTCACAAAAAACGTCATCCTCAGACCATGGGCAGTGAAGAGGTCAGGCTGTTTTTATCCAGCTTAGCAAACAGCAGACATGTAGCCATAAACACGCAGAAAATCGCTTTAAATGCCCTAGCTTTTTTGTACAACAGGTTTTTACAACAGCCGTTGGGCGATATTGATTATATCCCTGCAAGCAAGCCTAGACGGCTACCCTCTGTTATCTCTGCAAATGAAGTGCAACGCATTTTGCAGGTTATGGATACTCGCAACCAAGTTATTTTTACGCTGCTGTATGGTGCAGGTTTGCGCATTAATGAATGCTTGCGTTTGCGGGTTAAAGATTTTGATTTTGATAATGGCTGCATCACTGTGCATGACGGTAAGGGTGGGAAAAGCAGAAACAGCCTACTGCCCACGCGCCTAATCCCAGCAATAAAATAACTCATTGAGCAAGCGCGGCTTATTCAGCAAGACGACAACTTACAAGGCGTAGGGCCATCGCTGCCTTTTGCTTTAGATCACAAATACCCTTCTGCTTATCGACAAGCGGCGTGGATGTTTGTCTTTCCCTCCAGCACGCTCTGCAACCACCCGTATAACGGCAAATTATGCCGCCATCATCTGCATGACTCCGTTGCGCGAAAGGCATTGAAGGCAGCCGTACAAAAAGCAGGCATCGTTAGCAAGCGTGTCACTTGTCATACATTTCGTCACTCGTTTGCTACGCATCTATTACAAGCGGGGCGTGATATTCGCACTGTGCAAGAACTCTTAGGGCATAACGATGTTAAGACCACGCAAATCTATACGCATGTGTTGGGTCAGCATTTTGCCGGCACCACCAGTCCTGCGGATGGACTGATGCTACTTATCAATCAGTAAAAGTAGATAAATATCTTTATGTAGCCCTGAGTAGCCCCTGATACTTTTTATGGTGAAAAAGATAAACAATCATAGAGGGGATAAATATGAGCCAGTTCTACCATTGTTCAGATAAGTTTAAGCAAGATACTGTCAATCACAGTGACCATTCATGGTCATTACACTTCCTCCAGTTGCCAGACAATGCCTAACATAAAAACGCAAAAGCCCAAAAGTCAGAGCTTAGGTGTTCTAGGCGTTTTCTAAGCGCTGAAGAAATACGTCTTACCGTAGATTGCGTGCGTTTCTGAAGCACATTTTCCTTATACATGGCTTTATCCCAGGCAGCTTCATCAAGCTCTTGGAGTAACAAGCCAGTAATAATGCGACACTCTCGGGTTTGTAGCGAGCCGCTGGTGAGATCGGAGTTATAGCGGAAAGGGGTCATTTGTAATTATTTGTGGGTGGAGGATAGTTAACTTATTATTGTAGTTGGAAGAGGCTGCTTTCCAAACATTAGCACCTCGTAATGCTTGTTACTGTATATTAATTTATGCTCTTAGCGCATGTTAATGGGCTATTACAATGCATAATGTCCACATCAAGATAACTGTGGCTTAACACCTGTACAAGCGAAAAAAATCAATCACCTGTCCGGAAATACGGGATCACTGTAAAGTGTTGGTGAGGCAGTCTAGGAGGGGGATTTAATTTGGGATACTGATGAAAGGATTATGATCAGTTGGATATAGGATCGTACTAAGCTGAGCGGCAGGTTAGCTAGATTAGTTAACCAGATAAGTGAAATCTAGTTCCAAACTATTTTGTCATTTTTAATTTTCGTATTAGCTTACGACGCTACACCCAGTTCCCATCTATTTTGTCACTCTTCCCTAAATAATCCTTAAAAACTCCATTTCCACCCCTCCCAGTTCCCAACTATTTTGTCCGCCCACACCAGCCGGTGTCACTTTAAAAGTACACCGGCTTTTTATTGCCCCTTTATTCTTATTGGCCATTAAATTTTCCCCATTAAGCTATAACAATCCGATGTTTATTAGTTGATTGGGTATGCATCTATTCGCTATCAATTTCACGTATACTTAATTTTCTTGATGCAGTATTGAGCAATAATAAACAACAATAAAAACCAGCAGAAGGTGACGTGGATGGCAGAGATTGAATGGTTGAGTGCGGTTGTCATCGCAATCACGATAGGTTTTTGGGCAACAGGAAAACTACCAGAATATTTAGTCGCATTACTGTTTTTAGCGGCAGCGGCATGTTTACATCTAGCACCAACTAATGTGATTTTCTCGGGGTTCACCTCAGAAGCATTTTGGCTCGTTTTAAGCGGCTTTATTCTTGGGTTTGCCATCAATAAAGTGGGGCTGGCGGAACGTATTGCGCAGCATATCTCAGGGCGTTTTACCAAATCCTGGCTCACACTGATCATTGGCGTGGTGATCCTCGCATATGGGTTGGCATTTATTATGCCGTCGAATATGGGACGAATTGCGTTGCTAATGCCAATTGTGATGGCAATTTCTGACAAAGTCGGATTAGAAAGTGGCAGCCGAGGTCGTATAGGGTTAGCGTTAGCTGTCGGGTTTGGTACATTTCAACTTTCGGCTACGATACTACCTGCTAACGTACCGAATCTAGTTATGGCTGGCGCAATAGAAACCACCTATGGAATAAAACTTTCTTATCTAAACTACCTATTTCTCCATATGCCTATTCTGGGGCTAATTAAAGGTGTTTTAGTCGTTTTATGTATCTATTTTCTATTTCCTGCCAAATTACAGCCGATGGCTGAACAAAAAAAATTACCGTCAATGAGCCGTAATGAGAAAAAATTAGGTCTTATTTTGGCAATAACCTTAATTTTTTGGATAACAGATACCACTCATGGTATTTCTCCTGCATGGGTTGGTTTAGTGGCTGCATGCTTATGTTTGCTGCCAAAAGTGGGGTTTGTGACCAATGATGAATTTGTTCAAGCGGTAAATATTCGCACTTGTATTTATGTGGCGGGGATTTTAAGCCTAGCAACATTAGTGAGTTATTCAAATGTTGGAATGGTAGTGGGTACTTACCTTCAAAAATTATTGCCATTGGATCCCAATAGCCCATTTGTGGATTTTGGTAGCTTAGTTGGATTGACCAGTGGGCTAAACTTTGTCGTAACGGCTAACGGTGTTCCTGCACTGTATACGCCGTTAGCTGAGTCCTTAGCAACGGCAACAGGATTACCATTGATGTCTGTCTTGATGATCCAAGTCATTGGTTATTCAACCCCCTTATTACCTTATCAAGCCTCTCCTATTGTCGTGGCAATGGGGATGGGGAAAGTTCCTTTAAAAGAGGGTATACGTTTATGTATTGTCTTGTTTATTTTGACGTTTTTTTTATTAGTTCCTATTGATTACCTTTGGTTTAAATTATTAGGCGTCATTCCATCCTGATCACTGATACCGTGTTTTACCAATATATTATGGTGATGATCCCCTTTAAATAACAAAGGGGATTTTTCTTTTTATCAACTAACGTCTATTTTATTTTCGGTAGCGATGATGGATTTCAATCGTTCCTATCGACATGGTGCGGTTGAGTCTTTTTGGTTGAGCAACAAAATCGGCATCAATTAAAAATAGATTATCGTGTCTGTCTTTTTTTACATTTCCGTCGGAGTTTGGATCAAAGATAATACGGCCTCGAGACTTGACGAAGTTATAAGCCTCTTCGCCTTTAATTTCAGAGCCCTTAATAAATTTAGTCACTAAAATGACATTGCCGTTCGTGAGCGTAATTGAACGTGCAAAATTAACATCTTGATTTATTTCATTTAGAACTCTGGCACAGCGATCGTACTTAGCATATTTATTGTATTCAAATATTAAATCACGATGGGGAATTTTAATCACAAAGTTACCAACGCGATAGGCGGTTCCATATTCTCCTTTACCAAGATAATTATGTCTATTAAGGGTAATTGTGCGATCTGAAGGGTGATTTTTAACTAAAAAAGTCGGTCGATGATTAGCCCCATATGCATCATTTTTAAAGGTGATATTAATATGGTTCAAGCTTTCGACGAATTTGTCTATTTCGATAGCTGTTGTCTTAGTAGCTATAGGTTTTATATCTACTTTTTGAGGTGCGAGAGTCTCACTTTTTTGTCTTTTCTGCGTGGTTTTTTCCGGTATTACCATCTCGGTGGGCGCTGCTTTTAAGGTGATGATGTTTGGCTGTATACTATTTTTACCTGGCTGTTTTATATCCGTTTTTTTTACATTATCTATTTTTTTCGGAAGTTTTAAGAGTGTATTCATCAGGCGGTGTATTCCTGCTAAAAACACATTTTTTTTGTTTTTAGGCCTAGCAATAGAAGATGGTTTGATTTCTATATATATTTGAAATAATTTATTTATATTAGTCATTCTTGCTCTCCTTTTTATATGAAAATATAAAAAATAGAGCGCTAAGGATATCAAAAATAGATTATTCTTCTCATATTGTAGTCGTTGACGACTCTATGAAAATAGATAAAAAAAGTCCGATAAGATTCGTCATGCTATCGGACTTATATTGATAAAAATTGAGAGTTGTTATAAACAACCGTTCAAATTATTTATTGAGAATAGCTTGAGCTTCTTGCTTTAATTCTTCAGCAATATTTCTCACAAAAGTCAGTTGATTCATTGCATCGGTCATCTCTTTTTCTAACCGTGCATCCAATCCTTCTGTTGGCATTGGCGTTTCACTTGCGCCACGATATGGGATCCATGGGTTATCCCCTTCATCATCAAAGCGAAAAGCAGGTGCGTAATAGTCAACTTCTTCTTCTAAGCCAAAGGATATGACTTGTGGTTTTTCATCACCTAAGCAAATTAGTTGTTTGACTAATTCTTTGAAAGGTACTTCGCCTTCACCTGAAAGGCTCGCTTTGTGACCAAATCCTTTTCCTTCAGGAAGGCGAACGGCATCTTTCATATGGACCTGAGTGATATTGCCTTTCATTTTATCAAAAGCTTCTAACGGTAGTTCATTAGCATTGAACATATTGCCGAAATCAAACAGCAATGAAAAATTAGGAAAATCAGCGTCTTCGACTAATTGATTAAGTTCATGGCTTTTTAGATCTTCATGTTGCTCGATAACAAACTTCAGGCCCGTGTGCTCATAAGTTTCTTTGATATACTGGATATCAGCTTTGACTTTTTTAAGTACATCTTGCAGATGACCTTCGTAGCGAGGGTAAAAGCGAATAGAGCTAGCACGTGTTTTTAGTGCAATGTGTACGGCTTCATCAATTGCATTGGCGGCAGAAGAACTCGTTTCAATTTTTAAATCGAGGTTATATTCCTTTGCTTTTTGTCCAAAAGCCTCTAATTGTGCATCACTCATGGTTTTTAGGGCTTTAGTTTCACCATCTTCAACATGAATCTTAGCGCCTGTTAAATGATGCTTTCTCGCTATTTCTAATAAGTCATCGGGTAAAATACGCTCTTTTCTCATGTTTAAATGGAAGGCATAAGCGTGGAGGTACAGTGGCATTGAATCAATACGATCAATAATTTTTTGTGCTTCGATGTTATTCATTTTTTCACCTGTAATGTCAATTCTATTCATTTTCTGTTGCTGCATTGATTTCGCGTTGTTTTATACGTTTAGTTAAAATTTTAGCGGTCACGAAACCTAACAAGCTAAACATGATCATCATGCCAAAAACAAAGTTATAGCCAGTTATACCAGGGTAGTTATCTAGGAAAGAGCCATAAATCGCGTAAGCAAACATCGCAGGCATATAACCAAGAATACAAGCAAATGCCATTGCAGAACCTGCATACTCACGTTTAGTTCCAATTTCTTCCATCGGGGCGAAGAAAATAGCTCTCTGGCTAAAAATAATAGCTCCGAAGCCTAATGTTGCCGCCATACCGAGATAAACATTCATATTTTCATGAGGTAACATCATGAATAAACCCATTGCGACGGCAGATAATAAGCAGGTGAACTGTAAGAACTTAGTAGGTGATTTAAATACTTTGTCCGATAAGAAACCACCAATAGGGCCTCCTACCATTTTTAGAGCATATTGGTTGATGATCCCGTAGGCACCCACTAATGCAATGGGTAACGCATAGATATCTTTCAAGAACGGGATGAAGTAAGTTAATCCACAATATGATGCATAGATAAAGAAAATAGTCATCGATGCAAGCCATAAGTTAGGACATTTAATGACGCTTTTTATCCCTTCAATAACTTGTTTATTTGCCTCTGATGAATTGTCTGCAACTTTTTTGTCATCATCGCTAACGATGAAATAAGTGATAACCCCAATAACCACGGTCACAATGGTGTAAAACATTAACCCAGCTTGCATACCTTCTTTGCCTTCACCGAACAGGACAAAGACATACAATGCACCGGAAGCAATAATGACGTCTACAATACCGCGTCCAGCCTCAAGGAAACCAAATAGGCGGCCTTGTTCTTTTTTATCACCGAGTAAGCGTACGGCTTTAAGTAGTACTGGCCAATAAATAACATCTGCAAACAATGCCATGACGGCAAAGGATATGAGATAACCGGTAAATGGCGGAAGAGTGGATAAGTATGCACCACAAAGCCCAACCCCAATTAACCCTACGGGTAGAAGGATTTTTTTCGAGAATCTATCTGCAATATATAGTGATGAGAATAGACCAATGGTTTGAACAATAGTGTAAACCGTAAAACCAAAGCCAATTTGGGCATTTGTTAGTCCCCAATCTTGCTGCATAGGAACGTAAAAAACATCTTTCATACTGGATAATTTAAAAATAGTACCAGCACCAAGAATGAGAAAACTGAGTCTTATCCACTTATTCATAAATCCGCCTTAATTATTATATTTAGCGTTTATTGCTTCAAAACGATCGCTTCAACTTCTATTAATACGTCTTTTGGAAGGCGAGAAACTTCTACGCAGGAACGAGCGGGGTAGATACCTTCAGAGAAATAGGATTGATAGACACCATTAAAGGTAACGAAATTATTCATATCACTGATGAAGCAGGTGGTTTTGACCACGTCATCCATAGAATATCCGGCAGCTTCAACAACGGCTTTTAGGTTTTTCATGACTTGATTTGTTTGTGTGGTGATGTCGGCACCAACGACAGAGCCATCTTCATGATGGAAAGGGCAGCAGCCCGAGATATAAACGCTATTGCCAACTTTTCGGGCTTGGGAATAAGGGCCGATGGCTTTAGGGGCATTTTCAGTTGAAATAATCATTATTGGTTCCTTTGGTTGTTATCTTGACGCTGATGATTAAATCACAATCATATTTTCCCTTCCGTGATTATTGTTAATTTTTTGACTAAGTATAAAAAAATTATACTAGGGTGTATTTTTATGGATTAAGTATTGAAAAATTTACTCTAATTTATTAAAGTTATGGGAATTTAATCAGTGGGTTGTTGAGTATGGATATGAATATTAATTATGTTTTTACTGAGCAAGATCGAAAATTATTGCAGTCATACACCCCTATGATTGAGTGTCTCGGTGAGTTTTTGGGGCCATATTGCGAAGTTGTTTTGCATAGTTTTGAAGATTTACACAGTTCCGTGATCCACATTGCTAATGGGCATCTAACAGGGAGAACACTTGGAGCTCCTGCAACGAATATTGCGCTAGAGAAATTAGCTGGCTTTAAAAAGAATCATTCATCTTGGGAAGTGTATTTTAATGCTAAAAGTATTCGCCCATTTCGCTCGTCTTCAACCTTAATTGTGAATTTAGATAACCAGCCGATTGGTATGGTTTGTATGAATTGGGCATTAGATATGCCAATGAATGCGATGGTTGATTTGATGGGCGGGGGGAACAATTCTAAAAATGAAAACTTTTCGCAAGATGTTAATAAATTAATTATGGATCATCTTGAACCCATTAAAAATACGATCTATTTAAATAAAAACATTCCAAGTAAAAATAAAAACTTTGAAATCATTAAAGAACTCCATGACTGTGGTATGTTTGAATTTTCTGCTGCGCATAAAATTGTGTCTGTCGAATTAGGGATTAGCTCAGCGACAATATATAAGCATCTTAGAAAAATAAATTCGTAATATAGATAATAAAAATAGCCCGGTAAATTTTTACTGGGTCTTATATTTAACAAAATAAAAGCTTACTCTTTTCATTGTATCTTGTTATTAATATATCTTTTCCATTTTCTAAGGTGATATTTTGCGTGAATCGATTGTCATCCATTGGTAATTTTTTGTTTTATTTTTATGTGTTTCGTTAAAAACGTTCTTGTTTATATCTGATTTTTTAAATGTCCTTTTTAAGGAGTGTATGGAACGATTGTTTTTTATTTTATTTTATAACTAAATTATTTTTTATTATTAGTAAGTTTATCATTATTGGTTATTCCTATAGTCGATCTTAAACTGACCTTTTAATAAACTTTCCAAATCACTAAATATAGATTGCCATTCATTATCATTAATTTCCATAAATCCCATATAGCGCAGCATAAAAGCGCCTTCAGTGGCTAGAAAAACAATTCTGGCCTGTTTACCTTTTTCTGTTGAGGTGTCTAACTTAGCAAGCCGTTCACGGTACCAAGTACGCGTACTTTCCAGATATTCAGGGGTTTGTAATAAGGATGCCATTAAAGAAGCGCCTTTTGCCATCGAGACTTTGTCGTGCTGGTGGGTCGCTTGCATATGCGCAAAAATTTTCCCTTCGGGGGAGTTATCTTGTTCAATTGTTTGATTGAAAATTTCATCATAGGACTGGCCCCAACGCTCAAACATTGCATCGATTAAGGCATCTTTATTGCCAAAACAGTACTGAACACCGCCTTTGGAAATCCCCATTGCTTTGGCGACTGCATCGATTGTGAGTGCTGTAGCACCTTGCTGTAGAACAATGTCTTCAGCGGCATCAAGTAATTTTTCTCTATCGATTGTTCGTTGACGTCCCATTTAGAAAAACCCCTTTTCAATACGCGCGTATGGATTTATATTGTAGCACGATCAGCACAGAAATCATGATCAAATAAACTCATTGAGAGAATTTTATGTTAACCGATTATAAGCGCTGGATAGTGCTTCTATTAGTTTCAAGTGTACTATTTCTTATCGTTATTGATGTCACTGTACTGTATACCGCTTTACCTAAATTAACCCATGACTTAGGCGCTACGTCATCTGAAAAACTGTGGATAATGAATGCTTACCCACTGGTGGTCGCTGGTTTATTACCTGCGGCAGGGATGCTAAGTGATAAAGTCGGTCACAAGCAAATGTTTTTGTTGGGGTTACCTCTGTTTGGGATGGCTTCATTGTGTGCTGCATTTTCACCAACAGCAACAAGTTTGATTTTGTCTCGCGGCTTTTTGGCTGTAGGTGCCGCAGTAAGTATGCCTGCCACTCTTGCGATTGTAAGACATATTTTTTTAGACCCGAAAGAAAGAGCTCTCGCTATTGGAATATGGTCAGCAGTTGCGTCAGGTGGGGCGGCAATTGGCCCATTGATTGGCGGTGTTTTACTTAATCATTTCTGGTGGGGCTCTGTTTTTCTCATTAATGTGCCGGTTGTTTTATTGGTTATTCCGTTTGCGTGTTATTTGATCCCTAAATGCGGTGGTAACAGTGATAAAAAAATTGATATTTTAGGTTCTATTTTAGTCTTAATTGGTCTAATTGGCGTTATTTATGCGTTGAAGGAGCTTGGTAAACCTTATACAGACTGGCCAGCAGTATTGGTTTCAGGCGTGATTGGGGTTTTATTTTTGGTGGTATTTAGAAATCGACAAATTAAATCTACATCACCCATGATTGATTTCACGCTATTAAAGCACCCTAAATTCAATGCAGGGCTGATGATGGCGGTTTTATCCATTGTAGTTATTGTTGGTGTCGAGTTATTACTAAGTCAACGTCTACAGCTGGTTTTGGGTTATACCCCGTTTGAGGCAGCGTTATATATCATTCCAATTCCATTGGCTTCGGTGGTAGCTGCACCATTGGCTGGTATGTGTCTTCATAAATTTGGTGAAGTAAAACTCACTGTTTTCGGGTTTACTTGTACATTAATGGGTGTCGTTGGTTTAACGATGGTGTACCAAACCTCGACAGGTATTCTGTTACTTTCATTCCTCTTTTTGATAGGTTTTGGTCTTGGTGCAATATTCACGACGGCATCAACGACAGTGATGTTAAATGCCCCTGATGAAAAAGCGGGCATGGCAGCGTCAATTGAAGAAATTGCTTATGAAATTGGCAGTGTTTTAGGCGTAACGTTTATGGGGGGACTAATGAGTGCTATCTATACGTTAAAACTATCACTGCCCGAAGGTATAACTGTCAGTGATAAAGTTTATGACAGTATTGATGAGGCCTTATTAGTTTCTGAATCACTGCCAGCTAATAATGCATCCGTATTGATAAATCAGGCCAATATTGCTTTTGATCATGCATTCTTAGGGGTGATGGTGGCAACTATTTTTGTTCTGCTGATCAGTATTATTGTTCTGCCTTATTTTTTACGTTCGCAAAAGGGATTACCAAACTCATTAGAGTGATTTTTTATGTAAAAGGGAGCTTAGGCTCCCTTTTACACTTTATTTTATTTTTCGGATTAATATAGTTGCGAGTAATGGGCTAATCGCAAATAGAGTGAATAACCAGATTGACGCTTGTTGTGCTCCCACGATCCCCCCGGGGGTAATTAACCCACTGTTATTGACGACAACTCCCACTAAGGCGGCAGATAGTGCAGTTGCATACAATTGAATAGTAATAATGGATGATGATGCGAGGTTTTCCTCTCCCTCTGGCGCATTTTTAAAAACTCGCAATACGAGATGAGGCCAACACACTCCGATCCCTAGTCCCACCCCAGCCATGGCGATGAGATAAATAACGAATAGTGGCCATGACTCTATAAGCTGTTGATTATGCGTTAAAATAGCAAGGGAAATTAAAGAAATTAATATGATGATCGGCCCTGTGCGAATAATTCGGATAACAATCGCCCCCGTTTTATTGGCACTAAAGAGCGCCCCGATGGTCCAACCTGCGGCCATTATTGCGGTTAAATAACCCGCAGTGAGTGGAGAAAACTGATGGATGGTTTGTAAGAAATAAGGGACATAAATTTCTGTTGTCATGCCTCCAACTAACAAACACATGGTTAAAAATATGACGCCAAGTGGGCTTTTGAGTGAATAGGACCCAGTTGGTAATAAACGTCTGTCATTTTTGCCGTCAAGTAAGGCAATAGTTAGCAGTATGGCTAGGCCAATTAACAAACCAATAAGGTTTATAAATAAACTTTCAGACAAACTTCCAATTGAAATAGCAAGAACGGATATCACTAACAAAGAAATCGCTAAGAATGGAACTTTGCTGGTTTTTGGTGTTTGAGTTTGTTTTTTAGGAAGCTGATTGATGACAATGAGTGCGAGAAAAACAGCGACAGGCAGTAAAGCCCAAAATGCCCAACGCCAGTGGCCACTTTCTGCAAAAATCCCCCCAATTGCAGGGCCACAGAGTGTTGCTATTCCCCACATCCCCGAAACAACGCCCATGGCTCGGGACCATAAGTTTTCGGTAAAGACAATGCGAATCAATGCATAGCTAAGAGCAAATAGAATACCGCCACCCAGCCCTTGCAATGCTCTGCCACCAAGTAATACCAGCATTGATGGGGATGCTGCACACCAAATAGACCCCAAAGAGAAGAGAATAAGTGCGAATAAATAGGAATATTTAGGCCCAAAACGGTCTAATACCTTGCTGGAAAGCGCTGAACCGACAATGGATGTTGCTACAAATAAAGTGGTATTCCATGCGTAATATTCGAGACCACCAATATCGTTAACGACACTAGGCAATATGGTTGTTACGATATAAATATTGATAGCATGTAGTGCAACACCTCCAGTTAGGGCAATAGTGAGTAATGCATTAGTGCCACTGAGTAAATCAGCCCATTTGGCTTGAGGTATGGTTGATGTTTCATTGCTCATAAGAGAGACCCGCTAGACGGAATAGTGGAAAAAGAGGTATTATCCAAGTAATAGCTTGGATAATAGAGTCGCATAATGATTAATGCAAGTAATTACTTTGATAATTTAAATTTGACACAGGCCGTGGATAAGGTTCTTTTTTGTATCAAAACTAAAGGGCCAATTTCTACCGCTGTGATCGCAAATGATTTAAATATGACCGGAGAAGCTGCAAGGCAGCACATCCAAAAACTGACTTCATTAGGGTTAGTTGAAGGTGCGCAGTGCTTATCGCAAACCGGGGCAGGACGACCTCGACAAAATTGGGTGTTAACGGAGTTGGGGCATCAACGCTTTCCAGATACACATGCACAGCTTGCTCTTCAATTGATTGATTCCGTTCGTACTATTTTTGGCGATGAAGGCCTAGAAAAGCTGATTAACCAAAGGGAAATGGAAAGCCGAGAAAAATATTTAACCCGTTGTAAAAATTTACCATTAGTTGAGCGGCTTGAAGCATTGGCTGAAGTGCGTAGCGAAGAAGGGTATATGGCGAAGGTTGAGCAAGATGGTGACAGTTGGTTGTTTATCGAAAACCATTGTCCAATTTGTGCAGCAGCCACTGCTTGCCAAAACTTTTGTCGTTCAGAATTGACGTTGTTCAGTGAGATTGTGGGTGATAATGGTACCATTGAACGCGAACAGTACTTATTAAATGGAGCTGGGCGCTGTGTTTATCGTGTGAAGGTTAAAAGCTAAATACCGAGATACCTTGGTATTTAGCTTAATAATAGTATTATCTCTCAATTATTAGTGTTTCCGTTGACTCAATATGTGGTGCCAGCTCTTCGCTGTTAAGCCATAACGGTTTCTTACCAAATTGCTGATATAAAGCGAGTTGGTCTTGGTAGTGAGGCGAAGGTTTTCCTTGCAGGGAGATAAAGCCACTTTGCCCTGGAGCTACAACGTCCCATGCACTCACCCCTTCTTCGGTAAACACGATTAAGTCGTTTTCAGTTCCCCTATTATGGTATTCATTTTGATGGAAATTTTCTTGAGGTAAGGCTTGTGGTATACCAAAAAAATTATTTTCACGGAAGGTTAATGCCGTGGCTGGTGTTTGCCAATTAGCCGGGTTATCACCGTATTTTTCTATCATTTTTTGGTAAGTGGTATTCAAAGCCTTTCTAATAACATCATTCTGCGGTTGTCCTGAAAATAAATCGATAGACTGAGGCATGGGGGATTTATCTTCTAAGAGAGATTCATACAGTAATTTTGCACCTGTACTGATATTTAATGACCCTGTTGGGCCTTCTTGCGTCGTCTCATAACCACTCGCTAGGTACCATTTATCAAATGGAGCAGGGACGGTTTGGCCTAGGGTGGCTTTAAGCATTTCTTTTAACCAGATATCGAGGATAGCAGACCCTGGGTGAATATAATGTTTTCTATCACTTGATAACTGGTTTATGCCATCCCATTGCTGGAGCATGGACACTAATTTGACGCTACTGTCATTTGATGGCAAACCTTGTGTCGCTTGAGTTAGAAATGGTGTAAATAAGCGATGATTAAGGTCGACACGGCTAGTTTGCTGTAAAATCGCCCACATATCATCAGCCGTTAACTTATCATAGGCTTCAATGCGGTTATCGATTTCTGTCACCCTATCTGCACTGCCCCATAAGAAGGCAAATAAGTCGCTAGCGGGGTAATTTTTAGCTGGGGAGTTATTCCAGTTGGCGATATAACCTGATTTGGGGTTATACACTTTTGGGTTATTAGCAAAAGGTTGTATACCTTTCCAGTCCCATTCTCCCGTGCCTGATACTGGTAAACGAGGATCATGGTTTATTTGGCGATCGGGGTAGTGTCCGGTATGGACATAGCCAATGTTTCCATCTTTATCTGCATAATACCAATTGATCGTCAGTGCTTGATTTTGTGCTTGGTCTAGCCATTGCTGCCAGTTTTGTGCTTGCCCTTGCTTTACCCAAGCCATTAAGGATGTAAGCTCCTTGCCATCCCATGCGCGAGCTTTGCTGTAGGCGGTGTGAGTTGTCTTATCTCGTTTAACCACATTACCGTGCACAGTACGGTATATTTTAAAAGTAATGGGTTGTTCACCTTTTACATTCAATGTCTCTTGGCGAGAAAGCATTTTTTTCCACTGCCCTTGGTGGAAGTAGCTATTCGGGTCTTCAGGTGAAACTTGTTCTGCAAATATATCAACACCGTCACCAAACCCAGCGGTAGAACCCCAAGATATATGTCCATTATGGCCGAATAAAATCGCGGGATAAGCAAACGGTGTATTTCCGACAATATTAAACCCTGCCCCATGTAAGCCGATACCGTATGTATAGGCTGGGTTAAACCAACCAAACTGTGGGCCATTAAGTAAAATGGCTTTTGCGCCAGAAGCTTTTGTTTTTCCAACAAGCCAAACATTGCTGGTGGTTGGATAGCCAGCTAGCCCATTCGCACCACTTTGTTCATATTGCTTAGCGATTAACGCATTATTTTCTTGAGAAGAAAGCGCAATGACTTTTCCAGTTGTATCTTTGGCTGTGCGTTCAAACATGGGAGCAGTAAGTCGGTAATCACTAATTTGATTCAATTGAGATATATTTTTTGTTTTTTGTGAATCTGAATAGGTGAACTCTTCTGATGATATTGTTGTTGGCGCATTGGGATTATTAAGCCAATTAATTTGGTTAAAGAACTCTACTCCCAATTGTTCACCATACTTATCTTTAAGCGCAGTGAGTAATGCTAGATTATCAATTTCACTATTCATATCGGAAAAGCGGTTTGCCATTGTACCGACCATAATCATAGCAACATCAAAACTCGTCCATTGGGATGGCAAAAAATCATAGTCAATGAACTGTTTTGGCATTAAGTCATCTGGTTTAGTATTGATTTGTTTAATCCATGCATTCATACCATCTGCATACCCTCTTAAAATATCTTGTTCTTGGGAGGGTAACTGAGTGATTTGTTTATGGATAGAATCAGGCCAATAGTTGTTTCTGATTTCTTTATCAAAAGAAATATAATCCTTACCTAATACTTCAGAAACAGTACCTTGGGTACTGCGTTTGGCCATTTCCATTTGGAATAATCGGTCCTGTGCCACAGCATAGCCGTACCCATAGAACAGGCTATAAGTATCATTGGCATAAATATGAGGGACGCCATAATTATCTCGTTCAATTTTAATTTGAGTTGATTGAGAAAATGATGACAGTGATAAGGAGCTTAAACTTAGAACAATAGCGATTGAGATGAGGTGTTTTTTCATTTATTGAGTCCCATGTTGTTGTTATTTTTCGAGACTATCATTATTATAATGTTAATAAATAGTTAATTTGTGGTTAACTGTTAATATATGAACCACGATCACATAAAAAGATACATA
>NZ_JAMPSX010000042.1:0-17142 GCF_028484875.1 Providencia sp. PROV032 | reverse complement strand
CCCTCCTGAGTGGTGTAACTCTTTTTTTCGCCGGGGATTGTATCGAGCTTGTTTAGCTCTGCATCGTAGATAATCGCATCACCGGTCGCTGATTCGTGACTACTGATAAGGCTGTAGCCGACCGTCTGTAACTCTTCGTACCGATAGTCAGCTATATGCTGAGAGTAGGCTGTTCCCCACGAATTATTGTTGCGCTCTTCAAAGCGTGAGGCGCGGTAGTGCTGTTTTAGAAATTCGTAATGCTGTTCTGGCGTAACCATCATTCCCCCCGGAGATGTCTGTTTTATCTGAGATGAATTATCTCACGGGGGTAAAGGGGGTCGAATAGAGAAGGGGGTTAAAAAACCATGACAGGCAAATCTGGATCAGCGACAAACATCTCAACGACGAGTTTCATTGCATCCTCACGCACAGGACACCACGGCGTATCTGTCGGGGTAATGTAGTATTCAGGCTTACCATCATCTGACCACAGGATGTGCTCGATATGCGCCGTCGTGTAATGATTCTGGTATGTGCCGAAGCAATGGACGTGATCCCCGACTTTAAATTTTGTTTCTGTCCCTGCTGGTGGGAATTGAGCAAGCACAAGATTATTGGCGGGATACCACTCATCATCACAGTCAGCCCGCGTCACCCGGTACATATCAAGCCCATTTTCCTGAACTATCTCTACAACTGTTTTCAGGCCATAGCAACGGCCAACATAACGCTCTCTCAGGTAACAAAAGACCAGACTGCCTATTTCTATTTTCTCGTTCATTCACCCTTCCTTCTCTGCTTGTTCTGTTACAACAGATTATCTCATCCAAAGTAAGGGGGTCGAACAGGTGAAGGGATCATAAACAGAAAGTTAAAGTTCAGTCTTCAAAACGACGAACGTATTCAGGACAATCCCAGTGAGCGCATCCGTCGAAATCATAGGGATTTAATTGCCAGTGGATTTTGCCACATCCCGGACAGTTCCATCGAACCTTACCCGTGAAGTTCGCTTTGCGGCGATTCTCACGCTTTAACCACCCCGGTATAACCAACCCTTTAGACTGAATCATCGTCCGGCGGTTAAGGGCATCCACCGCAAACGTCCGGCGCTTAACGACATCTGCAACGGTAAAGGGTAGCCAGATAGTATCATCGCGGCTCAGGTCAGGCTTACTGTAGATTTTGGCGCGTTCAAAGTCTGTTACTGGGGCACCATCAGCACACAACCAGTACAGGTCATTACCATCCCAGCGGGATTTTTTAAAGCCAACATATTGCTCGCATCCTTCCACCAGCATTGTTTCAGCCGGGACGTTCTGGCAATCAACGTGATAAACAGAAAGGGCGCTTATACAGTGCAGGGATACGGGTAAATCAAACGAGCGGGCATGATCCCAATACTTCTGCGCCTCTTCCTTAGTGAACGTGTGCGCTTTATCAATATTAGTTGTGTAACCTGCGCCATCAACACAATGAAACGACATATTGCTGCCCACGGTGTCTCGCAGCGAAGCCATTAAAAACGTATGGTTGCCCATTTCCCCATCCTTACATTTGTTCTGAATTTGAGTCATTGATTATGGCATCCGTTGATAACGGGTCGAAGACGCTAAACGATAAAAGACTCATCGCAATGATTCTTGGAACCCTAAAGGGGTGGCGGTCGCGTCAACCTTTTCCCCGAAAATTAACCCCCCCGACCGGGAAACATCCGACCTCGCCACTTGGCGCAGGTCAAAAGAAAAATAAAAGGGTAATGTTTTTGTTCCCATTACCCTGAACGATCAGCGTCGTGGACGCGTGTCGTTGTCCCATGCCGAAGGTTATCACCTCGGCTATGAGAACATCGTTATCACGACATTGCTATGCACTTTCGGAATGACACAATCTCGCTTTTAAAAGGCAAAAAAAAACAGAACGCTTTGCCCTGTTTTTGCATTTATTTCTGACGGGTGTTTTTCTTAGTAACGACGGCGATTAACCCATGCAATGATGAAACCACTCAGGATTATCACGAGAAAGATAAGGAATTGATAACTTCCCTCCCCATACCAAGGACGTTCAGAGAACATTCTCATTTGACGCGCAGCTCCGACAACAGAGCCGAACTGTTCTTTGTCAGCCGCATAGTTGAGAAGGGGAAGTAACCCAATATAGGCTAACGCTGCTGTTACTGTGTTAACGACTGCTGGAGATAAAAAATCATTTAAAAATGAGTGTCTGCTCATGTGATAGTAGACGAACAGAGCAATAGCAGCCCCCCAGATAACAATCGAGAAGATTGTTGCGGTGTAAAATTTCATATTATCAATAAGGTTGTCGAACATGTGTTTTCCTTCTCCAATTTTAAAACCAAGTAAATGTCAGTCGTTTTCTGCTGCTTTTGCTATGCAGGATTCATGTGCATAAACCCCGCCGTAGGTATGCTCAATGTAGACAGTACCATTGGCGCGTACCATTTCCCTCCCTACGCGGGAATGAAAAGCTTCCGTCATATGCTGATCGCAAATCTCACAGTTACCGAGATGAGCGCTGCTTAGCCGGGTAGTTCTGGTGATACGAACGAGTTTCCCGGTATGGCGCGGCACCATCCGGCGCACAGAGGGCAGGGTAGAGGTATTATCGGTCGAGATTGTTGGGGCGTTAGGCGTTGTCATTACTCTTATCCTTCTTTTGCTTCTTTTGCTTCTTCTGCTGCGATCTCATCATCAATTTTCATGAGTATTCTGGCGAACTCCCTTTCAAGCTCACGGCGCAATGCACCCAGAGCACGCTTACGGCTGGAGTATAGAGAGATACCATCACGAGACACGCCACCAAACGTGTTCGCTGGTGGTGGGGCTTTGCCCTCGCCATGCTTTGACCGGGTAGACCATGCTGTTTTAATCGAAATCATGCTTTCAGTAAAAGATGGTTTTCTGTAATCGTACCCAGTTATCAACTCGCTTCCCGGTGCCAGATCCTTAGAAGTAGGATGGTCAGTGAAGCGCAGGGCGCGATAGCTCCGGGCTTCTTCAAACGCTTCTTTCTCTTTCTTATTCATTGCCATGACAGGCTCCCCCCATCGTCTGTAAAGTACAGAAAGGCTAACATGTCAACGAAGGGGTCCGAAGCGTTTCAGAGGGAATAACAGGTGAAATTTACAGGATTTCACGATGAAATCCGATAGATTAACTACTTTAAATCAGTTAGTTACGGTTGTTTTCATTACAGGATAAATCATCGCGTCAATTACGGCATAGTCAGTCATGGCTGATCCTTCATTTCATCCGGGTCTTCAATAGCAGCAAGTTGTTGAGGTGTTCTGTAGTCGCCACTCCATCCTATCCAGACAGATGGATCCCCTTCATTGGTCAACTCTTTGTTTCCATCTAAGCTGTCAGGAGAACGACGCTGTACAGTTTTACATGCTTTCACCAGATCAGCTTCTGCAACGTATGCCGAACATATGGTTTCATACCCGGCGATAACAACCTCTGAATCCTGATCATAATCTTGCAATAACTTAATAAGTTCTTTTACTTTCATTGCCTTAACCTTTCTCGATTTTCTGTTAGACGTAGTTATCATAATAACTCTACGTTCGTCAGGACAAAATCGCCTCCGTTGCTTTTTATAAACTCTCTAAAAAACGAATATTTTTGTCCAAGTTAGTTATTGATGTACCGGTTAAGATCGGCGCGGGTAATGGAGTAGATAAACTGCCATCCCTCGCCGTGGGCTGTAGCATAGTCCAACTCAGGCAATACGGCATACCTTGAGTTGAATTGCAGGAAGTGCGCCAGCTCATGAGCCACCAGCGCTTTGACATGATTCAGGCGGTTCAGCGAAAAGAAACAGCCTATTAAGGGGGATTGGCGGACGTGCTGGTACTCCAAGAAGGTGTATCCGAAGTAGTTGGACTCAGGGCGATACAGATACCCCGGCGAAATAGTTATCCGGTTACGACTCCCCCATGAAGTTTTTGTGTGCCAGCGCGTCCTGATTTTCGGGGCCGGGCCAGTGTACTGATGACTCTTGCGAAATCGCGACAGCAGGTGCCCGGCGTAAAACTCCACCAGCGACTCTACATGCTCAATTCTCTTTTGCCCGAAGTTCGCTATTACTGCGTCCCGCGCCTCTCTCGCACCATTACTTTTCACTGGTACAGCTGGTGGCATTTTGAGGTCGGTAACATCGAAGTGAAACTCATCTTCAAAGTCGCCTTCCGGGGTATCAAGGTGAACGATCACCTCGTTAAGCGGCCCATAGCGCTCAAGCAGGGCAGGGATGCTCTTCACCTCCCGGCTATCAAGCAAATCATCCGCGCCGGGCACATCGAGCCAGAGGAAGCTGCCTTTCGGGATTGTTCTGTACTGCCTGATCTTGCTGGCAATAGCCTGATGGATACTCATGAATTAGTTCTCCGGTGTTGCTGACAGACTATCAGCAGGCCAGCATTTATCAATGCGCTCATGCAGGCAGATAAACACACTGTTGTCAGCCATTAGCACAAAATCCAATTCGTTAGCAGTATCCTCTTTAGTCAAAACACGTTTGAGAAACATTGGTTCGCCATTGAACATGACTAACGTCCGAGTCGGCATATAGATCTGCTTTTCATAACCGACAATAGCGACCTGACTCGTCTGAGGAATACGTGCAACTTCCTCCCGAATACCTTGCGGCTGATAATCTTCATTATCCGTTAACGACAGGATATTGAAGTAATCAGGATCGCTTGCCAACTTATCGTTTGTTGTACTCAGAAATATGAATGCAGTTGCAATGAGCATGACAACACTGAGAACAAATGACCATTCCTTGATATGTTTTTTCATGCTTAATCCCTTATCTGCATTGTTTTTGCCGCTGATTCCCCGGCATCAGTTAGTTTAACTGGGTAAAAGGTGGTTCGGCTTTTCTCACCCTCGCAGGCGTATGCCACCAGCCCGAGACGCAAAAGCACAGGGATAGACGGCGCGGAGATGTCATTTGTTCCGAACCGGGTTCTGATACATGGCCTACACTCTAAAGCCTTCTTACCGTCACCCCTTAGCTTGTACGACGCCCCACTGGATAGACGACGCAGCGTGTAAATTTGCGCGTTACTCAGCTGTTTCACGGATAAGCCTCTGGATTTCTTTTTTAGCCAGCTGACGAGCACGATGCTTGTCTGCCCGCATGACATCACCGTAGGCATTGCCTTTTCGGTATCCGCGACGACGGCACTTATGACAGGTACAGCCATTAACAGAATAGGATTGACCAAATGGTTTCATGTTTACCCCCCGATTAACATGACAGGCTGGTGGAGTGGTTCAGGCCACCATCCATAGGACTGTTTTAGTCCTGATTGAAATTATGTTGCAGCCCGTAAGTTTCCCGCAGGAATTGAAGTTGCGCTTCCAGATCATTAATGCGCTTTTGTTGCACGTTCCACGCCAACCCGACGTTGGTACACACATCCGGGTCTTTAGCGTGGCAATGCGGGCAATGTATGCCGTATTCATCACTGACTTGGTTTCCTTCATAGGATTCATAGCTGGGATACACGGCAAGGCAGCTGGCGCACTCAACGATATGGGCCTCGCCCTTATAATCATCAGACACATAGCGATGTAAAAATCCTGCATTGGTATTGCGCTTCTCAAAATCGTTTTGCGTATCGCTTTCAGATTTAGACTTAGCTTCGCCTTCTCCGGGCTTGAATGCTTTCCTCAGTACCTGCAACGGAGGAAGGACAGCCGCAGAGTCAGAGTTATCTTCATCGTTATCAAAAATGATATCGGTGCCCTGATCAACGTTAACGTTTAGCCAGTCGATCATCACATCCAGCGCTTGTAATGGAGTTAATGCAGACATCTTTTTGCCTCTCAATTTGTCGTTTAATAAAACTATTAAAACACCCGTTCCGGGGAGGCCGAAGTCATCCGGGGGTAAAAAATCTCACACCGGGTCATTTATTTTTCATTAGCCAGAACAGGGCCGCGAGGCAACGAAGGTTGTCGTGTTGCCTTGTCAGCTTCTTGGCGTAACGACGATGGTGGGGAGCGCTTTGCTGGATAAGCCCGCTCTCAATGAGCCGGATGATGAGGCGGCATTTCCATACAGAATGTATCGCGTTGGTAATGATGGCCATCCCTGATACGACCACTAGCACAAGGCCCGAAAGTTCCGGGTACACAGGGCACACCACCGCATAGACGAAAAACAGTTTTAGGTTCGTCACTCCAGCAGAGTACAGTACCACCGCAGGCTCACTGACCGACGCGCTGAGCGCGTGACTGTCTGCATTCAATATCTGCCTTAACGTCAGAAGTACCGAAGGGATAACGCAGCAGAGCATTAGACCCGCGCCTGTAAAAATGAGGACAAGAGATTGCCCGAGGAAACCATTCATGATTAACCCATACATAACGTCAAATTCGCTGCATACAGAGTTAACACAGGGTAGGGCAAGGTCGAAGTATCTGGCTGGTGGGTGAGGCCGTACCGGGCGATACAGCCTCATTTAAAGGGGTACTACCAAAGGGGTGCTACGACTGGTCTGCTATTTCCTCAGCCAATTCGGTTGCCGCGATCAGGGCATCTTCAAGGTTATTGGTGTTATCAGAGATAACGTCCCAGCCACTATTGCCGTAAACGAGATGTACCCAGCCTACATGCTTACCATTACTGTCGTAGGCGTAAAGAAACACTTCATCAGTAGAGAACATTGCTTCCATGATGCTGCTAACGTCGTGTGTTACCTCCGTTACCAGTTCTTCACCGTCATAAACGGCGATACCGAATCCAGCATCCACCAGCCCATGAGCCGCAGTTTCTACAATCCGGCGTTCAACAATTTGTCTTTCCTGAATATCCATTGCTGCATCCTTTGATGTCAGTTAGTTAGTCGGTGAAACTTTATACGCGATGACAAATACCCCCCCTACCTGTTAGGCAGCAAGGGGGGAAGGGATAGGGATTCAAGCTGCTCCTGTTTCGGTGGCTGTGTTATCTTCGCCAGTATCAGCATCAGTATCAGCATCAGTTTTCTGATTTGCTTCATACTGCTCAAGGATAGCCAGCAGCATTCGGGCAGCATCAGCAGGGATATTAATACTCACATCATCCGGGTCTTTCGTCTCTTCCGTTTTCACACGTTCGATCTGCAAACGGATTTGATTGCTGGCTGGCAGCAAAGAGGTGAAGGTTTCACGGATAGCCTTTGGTTTCACAGTGACTTTTTTAGACTTCACAAAACGCGCCGTAACCTTGTCCTTACCTGCTTTCTTCGCTTCACCCAGAGAGGCCATCAGCTCTTCGTAAACGTTACGCTCAGTGCCCTTGCACTCCACCAGCAGGTTGATAGCGACGTCAGCTGAAACTTTGTCCTCGCGAACCAACTCCTTAACGTTTTCCTCTGCCTCAACCAGAATTAGAGAGCGGCGAACGGTCTGGATGTTATTACCTGAGCCCGCCGCTATTTCTTCAACGGATAGATTCCAGCCACGAAGACGACGGAAACCTTCGGCACGTTCGATAGGTTTCAGAGCCAGCCCCTGAGCGCTCTTGAGCATCTCAAACACTTCACCAGCAGAGTTACCGGTGTATTCTTCAATCGGCAGGGAAGCAATCTTAGCACCAGCTTGAATAGCAGCCATCAGGCCAGCAAAACGGTGGTGCCCGTCAATGATCTTGAGTCGCGTCACGCCATTAAGAATAACGGCTTTAACCAAGATTGGTGGGATTCGATCCCCACGCATCCACATCCCTTTGAACATTTCCACCTGCTCAAGATTGAGGTTGCGCAGGTTAAAACCGACTTCAACATACAGCCATGCTGGAGAAACGTTGTACCCGTTGTTACGTCCCACATTGGCCTCATCAAACAGAACGGTAGAATTTTCCTTTTTCACCTTCGCCAACAAATCGCTGATCTGACGAAGTGAAGTAGGTTTTTTTTCCATTTCCGCCATTTTTACTGCCAGCTCACCCAAAGCTGAGTTGTCCTGAGATTTAGCAAAAATTTCCTGTACGTTGATGTCGCTCATTGTCTTGCCTCCGATGCGGTTAAAAAATGTTTTGTGTGTGTTGCTGTAGTTCTAGTAAACCACGCTGCCGACAGAGGTCGAATAGCAAAACTGAAAAAAAATGTTTTTAATTCACTTTTTTTTCAATCCCAGAAACGACGGGCTCAACAGGCAGATTTGATGAAGAAAAAAACGAAAATGGCGATAGAAAAAAAAAGACCGCTATCAAAATAGAAAGCGATCTCAATGAATAAAAACTGTTTTTCTAACCCCGCATCAATGACACGCTGGGGATACACTTTACTTTTCTTTCTGCATCATAACGGCAAGTTGTCGCACTACAGCACGCAGGGCCGCATCATCAGCGATCACCGGGGGAAGGCCAGCCACAATACTGTCAGAGGCGTAGATGTTGCCGTGCCATTTAAGCTGGTGGCCTGACACCTGATAGCTGAATAGCCACTCGCTTTCCTCTTCAAGTTCCCAGAAGCACAGCAATGTCTCATCATCATGCCCGATGCCTTCGGAAACGGTCAGATCGATACCCCGGCTTTTTGCCATCTTGTGAGTCGTTTTACTGATAGTGAACATGGTTTTCCCCGTGCTGTGAGCTACTGTTTGATAAAACAATTATCTCACGCTTTCGGGAGTGTCGAAGTCTAAGGAAAACCCTCAAGAAGAGGGAGAGGGAAAGGGGTATATAACGAGGGGTCGAACATAAAACAATGTACGCCCTTTGAGTTTTATGCGTATTCTAACAGCTTCAATAACACTTTTTCGTTAAGCGCCTATAGAACGTTCATAGGCTTGTTCTCTTCTCAGCTCATTTTCAATACGTGCATCTCTACGCAGTTCCACCAGCTTACGTTTCTCCGCAAAGTTCATACGGGACACGTCCGGCAATTTAACAGACCCACGGCCTTTACAGGCGCTACAAGTGACATCAAACCGACCATCCATGTAGTTCTGACGGTCTTCAAGATCCCATTCATTCCACTCGCTTGCCGTAATGCCATTAGCAAACGCCTCATGGCCCGTTTTGCCTTCGCCATCGCAGTTACCGCAGATAGCCCAATAGTAGTGAGAAAACTCCATACAACCCCCATAGAAACGTTATCTGAGCAATACCTTTACTTTGGCACGTATGTCTGCCAGTTCGTTTACACTGACCGTGGAC
Source organism: Providencia sp. PROV032 (assembly GCF_028484875.1). Taxonomy (NCBI): domain Bacteria; kingdom Pseudomonadati; phylum Pseudomonadota; class Gammaproteobacteria; order Enterobacterales; family Morganellaceae; genus Providencia; species Providencia sp. PROV032. The sequence continues at coordinate 7,986 of NZ_JAMPSX010000042.1, read as the reverse complement.
GTCATGGTGGATTCGATAACCCCACCAGCTGGGAAACTATTCTATGACTATTCAGAGGAAGGCCGAAGCCCGGTAATTCCAAAAATCAGGTAAATAACCACGGATTTGAATACCGTAAGTTAAGGCAAAGGTATTCCAAATAGCAAAGAGGGAGTATTCAATACCCCAGAGTCAGGGGAAGAAGCCCCGCCAATTGAGGGCCAGACAGGATACACAGGCAGTTGGTTAGTCTACTTCATGCGAGTATAGCTGATAACTGCATTCACGTTTAAAGTGCTCAGGCTCACCGAGATAAATAAACCATGCACGGCTTATCTGTAGTTCACTGGCTACGCTGATAGCGTCATCCAGTCTTTGTATCGCAAAAGCCACGCCGCGATTTTTGAATTCATCAGCACACGCTAAGAGACTGTCTTTGTCGAAATATACTGTCTCGTCAATACCCACTGGGCCAGCAGGCACATATTCGGTACTGAACATAGCGGGCATTTCCCAGTCCTGAGTAACCATCAGCTCTCGTGCATCGGTCACGCGTCCGGGAAGGGCACTGTTCAGCATGAGTGATTTACCCACCCCCGGCTGTCCAACCAGAAACACCGGGATACCCATTCGCACAGAAAATCGGATAGCGATATCCAGCAAGCGACGTTTCAGCGCCAGCTTGTTGCTGAACTGCTTGTAATTTACCCGTGGAATGTTCACCACATGAAATTTCGCATCTTTCACACAAATTGTACGCATCGCAAATCACCCCTCTGACAGTATCGCCCGCTACCGTATTCGTGGGCCGCATGGTAAAACGAGACATTTTACCTTAATGAGAACCAAAACGAGTAACTTAATTAGACATCCGGCCCTTATCGACTGTTTCCAGCACACTACCGATGCACGGTAAGTGCGGTATGTACGACTGACGCGCTACGCTTGTCCAACCGCTGCCGGGCAATGAAAGATGATTCCATTCATTACCCGTCAACGGTTCCCTAATTACCCCTCAATCACCCCGCGAATACCCGCAACGTAAGCTTTTTCAGCCTTGGTCAGTCTCATCAGTCACCTTCTGATTAAGTCCCAGAACGGCATCAGCCAGTACCCGTGGGTCTGCACCGCGCTGGTGGAGCATCATGGCAAAAACTGCAATGTCCTCAAACGTACCCGCGTTACCTTTCAGCAAATGAGCCACCAGCTGCTCAGCCAGCAGCGTATCACTGCAATGTGTCCGGGACTCCCAGCCACCGCGCCCCTTAGCCCGTGATTTTGCCAGCTTCGCCTTACATGCCACAGCAAACGCATCAAAACAGATATCATCGCTATGCTGTACCCGGCGAGTAACTCCATCAGAAGTTACTGTGTCACTTTTTGAATTCGAGATAATCGTCAGCAAACGCGAGATAACCGCAGAAGAACGGGCCGCATATTCAGAAACCGAGACATCAGTACCGGTGTCCATGCCATCGAGCTCAAAACGCAGGTCGATTGTGTCACAGTCAATGTCACCATGATCGAGACTGCCTATCTGTTCCAATACAAACAGGCATTGTCGGGCTTCATTCAGACACGCTAAATCAAGGGCTGGTGGAGGCGCATAAGCAGTCTTTACCAGAATACGCTTTTCCCACTTCTCCGGGTCATGCAGGGGAGTGTGAAACTCCGCCTCGCTCACCTCGACCCATTCCGCCTGTTCCTCAGAGCCATCAAGAAGGCGCACCTGAAAAACGGCACCAGCCACAGACGCAATTTTTTGTTCAGTCATATCCCCCCCGGATAAAACTATTTTTCAGTGGTGATCGCTATAACGAAAGGTACATCGGGCGTGCCTTTAGTTTCTGAGTTCTCAATGACAAACCCAGTTTCCCACACACCATTTGCGCCGTATTCGCGCTCACTGCTCTCGTCTTCCGGCAGCACCTTAAAAACGCCCCGCGCCAGCTCTTCCTGTTCCTCAGTGAGAGCCACGTAGCAGTTGTTCTCATGGATACATAAGCTGCCATCTGCATGACGCAGGATTACCATGTCTGATCCGAACTGACCGACCTTACGACGCACCTGCACACAGAAGCCCACCCGGTTACTGACTGGCAAGCTGTTTGGCCCGGTAATGACAAACTGCCCAAAAGCTGGATGAGATGACGTGCGTATCATCCGGTTCCAGTCCATATTCGCGCCAATACTGGTAAGAATGTTCACAGCATCCTCGTTATCCATCATTCTGATTTACCCCCCCGTTTTATATCTTAGTCACTGCCAAAAGCATCGTAGTAGGCGACGTCTACAGGCGTACCTGCATTGTAGGTATCTTCCCAGCCGCTACTTTCACCCACGCTGTCACCGTTAAGCTCAGCAATCAGGCTCAGCTGCTCAAACCATTCCTCAAAAGAGCTCGTGGCTTTTGTCGATGCAAAATCAGCCATATACTTTCTCTCTCGTTTTGTTGGGCCAGTGTCAGACAGACACCAGCGTTTTCACTTCTTCTTTCCCGAAAGCCTTGCACGTCAGCTCAGCTGATTCGCCAGCAAGAGCCGGGGCTTTCCATTTGATGAACACAGTATTACCACGCGTTAAGATCTCAGCACCTTCCAGTTTGCAATCCGGTGCCTTAGTTTCACCACTGCGGGTAGCCTTTACCGTAAAGACCCATGCCACTCCAGCGGTCAGGTTTTTCGGCATGTCATAGCGAAACTCTACAGGTGGGCTATCACTGGCCTGTACATCAAAGATATCCACTCCGGCTGATTTCAGCTCGTTCAGGGCCACTTCCCGGCTTTCGCCCGCACTTTCCTGCTCATGGATTTGCTGCTGGATCCACGCTTTATCACTTGAGGACAGAGATGAGGCATGACTGTTACTGCTGCTCAACATCCAGTACATCATCGCAAGCGTTGTCCAGTCAGTACCGCTACGCTTGCGCTCATCAATGATGGAGCTCACTTTCTCAGGTGGGGCTTTTGTCCCGATGTACGGAGCACTTCGCTCCGACGTACCGGATAACTTTTGCGAAGAATTATCTCGGGCTGAAAATGCGGCCGGATTTTCTTTTGTGCCAATTTTGCCTTTGTTCTCCACCAGCTTCGCGCCACTGATGCTTTTCTTCGCCACCGGACTGCTTGCGGCTGAGGGCTCATTCTTTACGCCGCTTCCCGTCGCTGTAGATTCGTTACTGGTTTTATTGCTGCTGCTGGCGTTGCTTTTGCTGCTGGAGCTGCTGCTGGGCGAGGATGAAGGTTTGCTATAGCTGGATGACGATTTGTAGGATGAACGATACGAACTCTTGTAGCTGGATTTATAGCCAGCCTCTACCGAGAAGGATAGAGCCAATAACAAACTGAAAAGACCGATCACCACTTTGTTGATTTTGCCGTACATGATTTCTCTCTCATTTCGTGGGCGCTGGTGCCCGTTAGTCTATGCAATGATTAAAACGCTAACACCCGGTGGCACCATGTCGAATAGCATAATAAACAATTATTTTCGCAGCGCAGGCCACAGAAACAGGGGGGGAAGGTAATAGAAACCCGCGCTGGTGGCGGGCTTATGAAGGCACTAGCAAAGAGAAAGACTTACATCACCAACACAGTAATGACTCGATGGCTCTTAGCGACAAAAGCGCTATTTAGACAGCGTTACCATTACCGTGTTAACCATCGTGCCCGACTCTTTGAAAGCCCCCGGTTCCAGAGGGGTAATATCACCGCCCAGTTCCTTAACACGCTGCCGGAAAGCCGTAACCAGTTTTGTGCTTCGGAAGGTCACTCCCGCAGACATGATCGCCGCAAGACGCCCGCCTTCTTCCAGAAGTGAAATGGCATGGTTTACGTGATGAACATCGAGAGATTTTATGAATGGCGGGTTCATCAGGATCACATCGAATTTCTTCGCCGGGTTCCAGTTAAGAAAATCGGCTTCAACTAAATCTACACCTGTGCTGATAATCTGTTGGTCACGGCGTAGAAGCTCGACACGCGCAGCGTCAAGCTCCACCCCCGTTAGGCTGATACCTGCCTGCTCTTGACTGGCAGCAAGGATGATTCGCCCGTCACCGCAGGAGGGCTCCAGAACGCTGTCACCCGCACTGATAGAAACCGCATCAAGCATCAGACGAATAATTTTCTTCGGGGTAGGGAAGAAGTTGAAAGTATCCACCGGCTTATCGACCGACGCAGTGAGGATAACCAAATCAATACGCTCTTCCGCGTTATCAGGGAATACATGGGCCTTGGCCTTGCGGTTCCACTTACCACCCGCGAGCTCAATCACTTTGTTTGTTTTTGTGTACATGGCGCGGTCAAGCTGATCAGGTAAAACGAGGTTATTCCCGGTGAAATGGCATTGAGATAAAACAGACAGGACATCTTGGCTTACGTTCATGATACTAACCCTTATTCATATAGTGTATGAATAAGACTATCACCCACCCCGATCCCCTCGAAGTGGTTCACTCAAAAAAAAACCCGCGCTGGTGGCGGGCAGATGGATGGCTGCATAACTGCATAACACGGCTCAGACGGTTAAAAGTGTTTTCGTCCAGTGCTTATCCGTTTGAACATTACTGACGATAAGGCACATCCTTGAATCTGCCACCAGCGAACCATACCAGATAGTGTGGCCGCACTTGGGATGATCACGAAAACCCCACCAGTCAAAATTTGAATCAGCTACGACAAAATTCACCCATGCAGGAATTGAATAGGGTACACCTTGGATACAGACCTGCTTCATACCTTCTGAAATGCGTAGCGGCGCTTTCTCGCCGGGGCAATCATCAGAACGACAAGCAGCCTCGTCATCATAGACACGACCGCAATGCTCGCAGGTAAAGGGTAAGATGGATGCAGACTCTTTAATTTCAGTGGTCAGCGGCTGTTTCATCGGTAATGGCTCCTTAAACATATAGTGTATGATTAAGGTAGCATGAGCCCGCAATACCTCGAAGAGTGGGAAAAGACTATACGAGCCAGAGTTAGTACGGAATACCCATAGGGTAAGAGAAAGTTGGCAGGAAAAAGCTATTAGGGCTCAGGGTAGCTGATGCAAGGCTGGTGGCCTCGCATCATGAATTGATTAATGCTCTTGCGGGTTCTGCTGCTGTTCGTTCGACTCACCGTACAAGACGATCCCGGATGTATCGATTTGGTTTTCTAACTGACGCAGATCATAATTGCTCTGTAGTCGTAACCAAAACTCAGGCGTACTCCCCAGTGCCGCAGCAATACGAATCGAAAGAGAAGGGGTCAACGCAGTTTTCCCCGCAAGTAGACGGGATACGGTTGCTGGTGTAACACCAATATTGTGAGCAAAACGACGACCACTCACTCCCATATCCTCTAAATCGCGGGCTATCATCTCACCCGGATGTGAAACCTTGAATTGTCTCATTAGTGATAATCCTCATAATTTAAAATGTAAGCATCACCGTTAATGAACTGAAAAGTAATGCGCCAATTCGCCCGGACAGTGATAGACCAGTAACCTTCCCGATCCCCCTTTAATGGATGTAATTTGTAAATCTGGCGGTTTAGTTCACTAATCTCTGTCGCTGTATCGATGGCCTGCAAACGGTCATTGATTCTGTCTACATCTTGCGCAGGCACACCAGAAGTAACACCCTTTTCAAAAAGCAGTTTCAATCCTTTGTGCTTGAAAGATTTTATCATCGGCCATCTCTGTATTACATGGTGTGTAATACTATACCTCGATATTACACGATGTGCAATACAGAGGTATATGGATAGTAGGGGGAGTTGATAAGAAACTTGAGGGGGCAGGGTAGTTCGTAGCCTTCAAAAGAAAAACCCGGCTTAGCCGGGCTCTATGGTGATCTTACTCAGCGGCACTTTCCACCTTAAATCTCAGTCCAAGATGCTCGACATTACTGCCCGCAGTCATAATTGCTTCTTCCACCTCTTGAGGGCAAAGATATTTTTCACCTTCTTCACAGGATGTCTGGTAGGTTCCCGGCAGGTAGAACGTCACTTCAAAACGCCATTGTCAGCAAATTGATCCAAGAGAACCAACTTAAAGCTTATGATGATGATGTGCTTAAAAACTTACTCAATGGCTGGTTTATGCATATCGCAATACATGCGAAAAACCTAAAAGAGCTTGCCGATAAAAAAGGCCAATTTATTGCTATTTACCGCGGCTTTTTATTGAGCTTGAAAGATAAATAAAATAGATAGGTTTTATTTGAAGCTAAATCTTCTTTATCGTAAAAAATGCCCTCTTGGGTTATCAAGAGGGTCATTATATTTCGCGGAATAACATCATTTGGTGACGAAATAACTAAGCACTTGTCTCCTGTTTACTCCCCTGAGCTTGAGGGGTTAACATGAAGGTCATCGATAGCAGGATAATAATACAGTAAAACGCTAAACCAATAATCCAAATCCAGCCATCCCAAATTGGTAGTGAATGATTATAAATAACAGCAAACAGTAATGGGCCAATAACACCGGTTGCATTGGTAAGGCTCACCAATAATCCCTGTAAAGCACCTTGCTGATGACTCTTTGTTTGGATAGACATCACTCCCTGTAATGCAGGTAAAGCGATCCCACCACCAGCCAATAAAATTAAAACAGGGAAAACTAACCAACCTTCAGATATAAACGCTAAAAAGGCAAATGCACTACTATCTGCAATAAATCCGAGCAGTACTGCCGTTTTTTCGCCCCATTTAGTGGCTATTCTTCCTGCCACAAAGGCTTGGAATACTGAGTGTAAAAGACCAAGACCCGCTAATGAAAAGCCAACCATCATGCTATTCCATCCAAAACGATTTTCGGTAAATAGCACCCACACCGTTGCGGGAATTTGGCCTATCAATTGCGCTGAAAAATAAATAATCAACAAAATGGGCATCGTTTTAAATAAAGTGATGTATACCGAATTCGATTGCGTCTCAACCCCTACTTCGGTATCTGTATTATCACGTGTATTTTTGGTTTCACGGAACCAAAACATAACCACAAGGAAAGCGACAATATTTAGCAACGCAGCGATAAAAAAGGGACTATGCGGTGAAATCTCTCCTGCAAAACCACCAATAATAGGCCCCGCTATTAAACCAAGCCCAAAACTTGCCCCTAACCAACCGAACCACTTCACGCGTTGAGAAGCTGAGGTGGTATCGGCAATGACCGATGCCGCGACAGCCCCAGTAGCTCCTGTGATCCCTGAAAGCAAACGGCCTAAATACAGCATCCAAAGCGCACTTGAAAAAGCCAGCAATAAGTAATCCAGCGATGCGCCTATTAATGACAACAACAGCACTGGGCGCCGACCAAATCGGTCAGACATTTTTCCAAGCCAAGGAGCAAAGATAACCTGCATTAACGCATAAAGTGCAAGCAATACGCCAAAGTGGTTAGCGATATCTTCCGAAGCAATAAATTCACGTAATAACGTTGGCAAGACTGGCATGATAAGGCCAATCCCCATGGCATCGAGTAACGTAATTACCAATGCGATCTTTGTCGAACTATTCATTTCACTTTTCTCTATCACTGATAGGGAGTGGTAAAATAACTCTATCAATGATAGAGTGTCAACAAAAATTAGGAATTAATGATGTCTAGATTAGATAAAAGTAAAGTGATTAACAGCGCATTAGAGCTGCTTAATGAGGTCGGAATCGAAGGTTTAACAACCCGTAAACTCGCCCAGAAGCTAGGTGTAGAGCAGCCTACATTGTATTGGCATGTAAAAAATAAGCGGGCTTTGCTCGACGCCTTAGCCATTGAGATGTTAGATAGGCACCATACTCACTTTTGCCCTTTAGAAGGGGAAAGCTGGCAAGATTTTTTACGTAATAACGCTAAAAGTTTTAGATGTGCTTTACTAAGTCATCGCGATGGAGCAAAAGTACATTTAGGTACACGGCCTACAGAAAAACAGTATGAAACTCTCGAAAATCAATTAGCCTTTTTATGCCAACAAGGTTTTTCACTAGAGAATGCATTATATGCACTCAGCGCTGTGGGGCATTTT
>NZ_JAMPSX010000041.1:0-19159 GCF_028484875.1 Providencia sp. PROV032 | reverse complement strand
CGACTCTATTCCTTATGGAGTTCCCTCTTCACGATAAAGAAGGAACTTAAATTAAAGTAGTTAACCGATAAAAATCGATTATTTAGCGTTACGAGCTTCGATTACAGCTTGTGCAACGTTGTTTGGTGCTTCATTGTACTTCAGGAACTCCATAGAGTATGAAGCACGACCTTGTGTCTGAGAACGCAGGTCAGTAGCATAACCGAACATTTCTGACAATGGTACTTGTGCACGAACGACTTTACCAGTAGGCAGGTCATCCATACCTTCAATCATACCACGACGACGGTTCAGGTCACCAATAACATCACCCATGTAGTCTTCTGGTGTTTCCACTTCAACTTTCATGATTGGCTCAAGCAGAACTGGTTTAGCTTTTTTGAAGCCATCTTTAAACGCGATTGAAGCCGCAAGTTTAAACGCCAATTCAGAGGAGTCAACATCATGGTAAGAACCGAAATGTAAACGAACACCCATGTTAACAACAGGGTAACCAGCTAATGGACCAGATTTCAGCTGCTCTTGGATACCTTTGTCAACAGCAGGGATGTATTCAGTTGGAATTACACCACCTTTGATGTCGTTGGCAAATTCGTAATCCATTTGAACGCCGTCTTTATCGTTTTTGTTCAGTGGGAACATATCGATAACGACATGACCGTACTGACCACGACCACCAGATTGTTTCGCGTGTTTACCTTCGATATCAGTCACTTTCATAGTGATTGCTTCACGGTAAGCAACTTGAGGTTTACCAACGTTCGCTTCAACTTTAAATTCACGACGCATACGGTCAACCAGAACATCCAAGTGTAATTCACCCATACCAGCGATGATAGTCTGATTAGTCTCTTCATCACTTGATACGCGGAATGATGGGTCTTCTTGAGCCAGACGGCCTAATGCGATACCCATTTTTTCTTGGTCAGCTTTTGTTTTTGGTTCGATTGCAACAGAGATTACTGGCTCTGGGAATTCCATACGCTCCAGGATGATTGGTGCATCAACAGCACATAAAGTATCACCTGTAGTTACGTCTTTCAGACCGATTGCAGCCGCGATGTCACCAGCGCGAACTTCTTTAATCTCTTCACGTTTGTTAGCGTGCATCTGTACGATACGGCCAAAACGTTCTTTCTTCGCTTTAACTGCGTTCAGTACTGTGTCACCTGAGTTAACAACACCAGAGTAAACACGGAAGAACGTTAAGTTACCAACGAATGGGTCGGTTGCAATTTTAAATGCTAATGATGAGAATGGCTCATCATCACTTGCGTGACGCTCAGCAGGAGTGTCTTTACCATCGTCCAGAATACCATTGATTGCAGGTACATCTGTTGGCGCAGGTAAGTAATCAATAACAGCATCCAGCATCGCCTGAACACCTTTGTTCTTAAATGCAGAACCACAGGTAACCAGGATAATTTCGCTTGCAAGAACACGTTGACGTAATGCAGCTTTAATTTCTGCTTCAGTCAGTTCTTCACCGCCCAGATATTTTTCCATCAGTTCTTCTGATGCTTCTGCTGCGGTTTCGATCAGGTTGTTGTGCCACTCTTCAGCTGCTTCTTGCATGTTTGCAGGGATATCTTCGTATTCGAAGGTAACGCCCTGGTCTTCATCGTTCCACTTGATTGCTTTCATTTTCAGCAAGTCAATAACACCAGTGAACGACTCTTCTGCGCCGACTGGTAATTGCAGTGGAACTGCATTAGCTGCTAAACGTGATTTTAATTGCTCAACAACACGTAAGAAGTTCGCACCCATACGGTCCATTTTGTTAACGAACGCGATACGTGGAACTTTATATTTGTTAGCCTGACGCCATACAGTTTCAGACTGTGGCTGAACACCACCAACCGCACAGTAAACCATTACTGCGCCATCGAGAACACGCATAGAACGTTCTACTTCGATGGTGAAGTCAACGTGTCCTGGGGTGTCGATGATGTTAACACGGTGTGGCTCATACTGTTTTGCCATACCAGACCAGAATGCAGTAGTCGCTGCAGATGTGATAGTAATACCACGCTCTTGCTCCTGCTCCATCCAGTCCATTGTTGCAGAACCTTCGTGAGTTTCACCAATTTTATGGTTTACACCAGTATAGAACAGAATACGTTCAGAAGTTGTGGTTTTACCGGCGTCGATGTGTGCACTGATACCGATATTACGATAACGTGCTATGGGCGTTTGACGGGCCATTTTTTCCTCTCTCGTGGGCGTTCAATGCTTCATATAAAGGGTAGCAAATGGCTACCCTGAGATACATCACTAATGTAGGTAAACAATCATTACCAACGGTAGTGTGCGAACGCCTTGTTAGCTTCTGCCATACGGTGAACGTCTTCACGTTTCTTAACAGCGGAACCTTTGTTCTCAGCAGCGTCTGATAATTCATTTGCCAGGCGAAGTGCCATAGATTTATCACCGCGTTTACGAGCAGCATCAACGATCCAACGCATTGCCAGGGCATTACGACGAACCGGGCGAACTTCAACTGGAACTTGGTAAGTTGAACCACCAACACGGCGGGATTTAACTTCCACAGTCGGACGCACGTTATCCAGTGCTAATTCGAATGCATCAAGTTCAGTTTTACCAGAACGCTGAGCAAGGGTCTCAAGTGCGTTATATACGATTGCTTCAGCAGTAGATTTTTTCCCGTCTACCATCAGGATATTTACAAATTTGGCCAGTAATTCTGATCCGAACTTAGGATCTGGAAGAATTTTACGTTGACCTATTACGCGACGACGTGGCATGGATATGACTCCGTTGTTAATTCAGGTTTGTCCAAAACTCTACGAGAGTATTTTGACATTAAGATTAAAATGTTTGGCCTTACTTAACGGAAATCCATTAAGCCTTAGGTTTCTTCGCGCCGTATTTAGAACGAGCTTGCTTACGGTCTTTAACACCAGAACAGTCCAGTGCACCGCGAACGGTGTGATAACGCACACCTGGTAAGTCTTTAACACGACCACCACGGATAAGGATAACGGAGTGCTCCTGCAAGTTGTGGCCTTCACCACCGATGTAGGAAGAAACTTCGAAACCGTTAGTTAAACGAACACGGCATACTTTACGTAATGCTGAGTTTGGTTTCTTAGGAGTGGTAGTATATACACGAGTACATACGCCACGTTTTTGCGGGCAAGCTTCCAGTGCTGGAACGTTGCTTTTCACAACTTTCGAGCTACGGGATTTGCGTACCAGCTGATTAATAGTTGCCATTATTAAAAAAGCTCCTGGTTTTATTGCTTCGTAAACACGGATTTTGACCCCGTTCGCCAACATGACGATACACGAGGACGCGAAATTTTATTGCTGACTGGCTCAGGTGTCAAGAAATATACAACTTTTAATGCCTTTATATAGCAAAATGTTGTTTTTGGACTTCTGTTAGCTTCACAAAACCTTGATATGTGATCACAGAAACGGTGGTTGAGAGGATATTTTGCAACCCGCGAGCGTTGATGTCGACATCCAAAGCATACAATTGCGCGCCTGTTTTTTGTAATGTCGCAAGAAAAGGCGACTGTGCGACTGCCGCAACCACGCCGTCCTGCATCAGTAAAACTACGTCTTCAGCCGTAATAAAACCGAGCACCGCAGAAAAATCACATTTAAATGGAGATGTTGCTAATGTATACAGCATAGAAAAGATCCTACTATAGATCAAAACCTAACCCAAGCTCAAAATTCGCACAGTAGATTAAAAATTAAGCACCACATCACATTCCGCTATTTTAGCTCTGATCTCTTTCTTGTTGAGAATTGTTGGTGTCACAACCCATTCACCATTCTCTCCCAACCCTCTTTCTTGTAACGAAGCACCGCAGAGATAAATTTTTTCAATGTCATATAGTGGCAATATTTTAAATGTTACGATGTAATCTCGAGCAAGCACTTCCGCAGGGTGTTGGTTTGCTAGAAGCTGATAGACTCCATCAGAGAGAAAAAACACCTGAATGTCTTCTGTCAGCGCTGAAGTTGCTAATAATGCATCTAGCCCTTCTCGGCCACTGGCATTTCCATGGGGCATGGTTGTAAAGACAAAAGCTATTTTTTTCACACGATACCTTGTATTGAGCTGTTCTTAGAATTGAATCGTTCGGTCTGTGGTTATCATCGCTTCCGCAAGGCTCCCTAACCCACTCATGATAAAGCCCTCAGCAAGGTTAGCCGTTGGAAGAGATAAACTCTGCGCTTGTTCTTGGTCAACCACTCCTCGACGTAACGCAGCGGAAACACAGATATGCATTTCACACCCAGATTGTTTTGCAAGTTCCTGCCAAGCTGCAACTAAATTAAATTCATCTGTTGCCGGTGATGTGAGCTGGTTCGCATTGAAAACCCCCTCTCGATAAAAAAAGAGTGTTTTCAATATATGCCCTTCTTCAAGAAGGGCTTTTGCAAATTGATACGCACTTGCTGCTTGTTGTGTACCGTAAGCGGGGCCAGTCACAACTAAGCAATAAGTTAACGAATTGATATTACTCATTCACCACTCTTAAATTGACGAATGTATAAGTACACGGTGTGTTTAGAAATATTCAGGCGATCTGCAACTTGATTAATGGCATCTTTAATATCGAAAATGCCTTTTTCGTATAAGTTAAGAACCACTTGCTTATTTTTCGCATTATTAGAAACATTACGGTCACCGCCTACTTCTTCAATCGTATATTCGAGTGTTTGCGCGACAAGATCATCAACTGAAGAGGCGAAGTTCACATCGGAAGTAACTTCTTGTTTGGTTTCTGGAACAAACGATTGAATAATTTCAGAGAATGGCACATCTAGGTTCATATTAATGCATAGTAAGCCAATCACACGTTGTTTGCGGTTACGAATGGCAATAGTCACGGATTTCATTAAGTCGCCGCTTTTTGCTTTCGTAAAATAAGCTTTCGAAACATTCGATTCTTCGTCTGCCATATCATGCAACATTCTCAACGCAAGGTCTGTTATCGGTGAGCCGATTTTACGCCCAGTGTGCTGGCCATTTGCGATTCTGACTGCAGAGCAGTTTAGATCTTCTAAAGAGTGAAGAACAATTTCACAATGCCCACCGATTAGCATTGCCAGACCATCCACCGCGGCTTCATATGATTTTAAAATTTCATGGTCTGTCTCAGAAAAAGGTTGGTTATCCAATATGTTAATATCGCTGAGATCGTGTGATTGTATAGAATCAGACATTTCAACATCATCCTTCTAATGTAAAAACTCATCCTGTTGACTAAAAAGGCGTTCATTATTCGACTATTTGGCCTTCATTACTTTGTTTGTAGCCAACAATTGTGATGATAAAAAATAAAATAGAGTCTTCTGAAGTTAAAACTCCAAGACGTTGCCGTCAAGCGAATGAATGCAAGACAGTCTGTTTTATCACAAGTTTTAAACAATTTGAGATTTTTTTTGATGAGAAAGACGAAAAAGCCCAAGGCATGAATGCATTGGGCTCAAAAATAGACTTAGCTAATACTTTGTGAGTGCTTATTTCGCGGCAGGTTTGATATCTAATAATTCAACATCAAAGACTAATGTTGAATTTGCAGGGATACCCGGCACGCCATTTTCACCATAAGCTAATTCAGCAGGGATCACTAACTGCATTTTCCCACCTTTTTTCAGGTTAACTAGACCTTCAGTCCAGCCTTTAATAACTGAATTTAATGGAATTGTCAGTGGCTCGTTACGTGAATATGAGCTGTCGAATTCAGTACCGTCAATCAGTGAACCTTTATAGTGAACTACGACAGTTTCATCTGCTTTAGGTTTCGCCCCTGTACCGTCTTTTTCAATTTTGTACAGTAAGCCAGATTTGGTTTTAACTACGCCTTTTTCTTTAGCGTATTTCTCGCGATATTCAGCACCTTTTTTCTCATTCGCTGCTGATTCGTCTTTCATTTTTTTGTCAGCGGCTTCTTTGACTTGACCTTCAAACTGACGCAACGTTTCTTCAACTTCTGCATCGGTCATTTTGCTTTTGCCGTTAAATGCATCTTGGACACCAGCCAGTAATTGAGCTTTATCCAAATTAATACCGATTGTTTTCTGTTCTTCTAAAGAATTCTGCATGTAGCGACCTAAAGATGCGCCCAATGCATACGCATTACGCTCTTCTGCGTTTTTGAATGCGCTATTTTGTGCTTTGGCTTCCGCTGCCATCACTTGCGGAGCAGCAAAAGTAAATGCTAGCGTAGTTGCTAAAAGGCTTGCCTTAAACAGTGATTTCATCCTAGTCTCCGATAACTTTTCTTCGATTATATTCGAATAGCGAACTATTCGTTTTATGGGTAGGGCTCTTTAAGTTTAGACCCCGTTACCCCATTGAGTATTAAAAAAATATAATAACTACTGAGACCACATTAACAAAAAGTCGTTTCTTCGCCTATATCTTTAACTAAAACTTATCTATTGATTTGTAATGTTCAGTTATTATGATGGTTTAATTACGATATAAACGCTTAAGGAGAGTCGAATATGGACTCATCTGATACATTTGAACAACGTTTAGAACTTTTAGAAAGTAAAGTTGCCTTTCAAGAACTGGCTATTGAACAACTTAATCAGGTTATTACTGACCAGCAAATGCAAATGAGCCGCCTGCAAGAACATTTGCGCATTGTGGCTGAAAGACTGAAATCATCCCAAGATTCTCACTTGGCAAGACCTGAAGAAGAAACACCACCACCACACTATTGATTTTAAACGTAAAAAAGGAAGCTTTTGCTTCCTTTTTTTATAAACACTAATACAGCGCATTAGTGGCAGCCGCAACCGCCTTGTTTGTGACCATGCCCGTGACCTTCACCGCCACCACAGCAACCGCCTTCTGAACCGTGGCTATGACCGCCACCGCCACAGCAACCACCTTCGTGGTCGTGGTCATGGTCGTGACCGCCAGCGCCATGAACGTGGCCATGTGCGATTTCTTCTTCTGTTGCTTCACGGATAGCCATGATTTCAACATTAAACTTCAGGTTTTGACCTGCTAACATGTGGTTACCGTCAACGATAACTTCATCACCTTCGATACCTGTGATTTCAACAGGAACTGGGCCCATGTCAGTGTCAGCTAAGAAACGCATACCCACTTCTAGCTCATCAACGCCCATAAATACATCTTTAGGAACACGTTGAACTAAGTTGTCATCGTATTGACCATATGCATCATCTGAAGCAACTTCAACATCGAAGTTTTCGCCGACAGAACGACCTTCTAATGCTTTTTCTAAACCTGAAATTAAAGACCCACGACCATGCAAATAGTCCATTGGCGCGCTTGCTGGCGACTCATCAACTAAAACACCGTCTTCTGTTCTTACTTGATAAGCCAAGCTGACCACCAAGTCTTTTGCTACTTTCATGACATCTCCTACTACCCGTAAGGGAAAAATTTTTTGCCAATTGTACCGAAAAACTATAGTGATGTATTGAGAATTGACAAATTTCTATTATTCAGGTGTAAAAATTCCAATAACTTGCTCTTTTTGTCTAACATGCTCCGTTGCTTCATCCCCTGCTTGGCGTTGTTGGTCACCGCAATTGACACACTCGACAACATCGATTTTATCTTCACGCCACATCATTAATGTGTCTTGTGACTTGCACTTAGGGCACGTCGCCCCAGCAATAAAGCGTTTACGTGTTGAAACCATTTCTAACCCTTATTGTTCATTGTTCCAGCTATGAGGCTGTCGATGTTCTCTTTGCATTTCTTTCTCAAAAAGCTCATTAAGTTCACGGCGTGCCTCTTTAATGCGTGAAATTTGCCCGCTGTCACTATTTTCATTCTCTGGGTAAATATCTCTAAGCATTTTCATGTCTAAACGGCGGAAATGCTGCTTCGCGCGATAAGCTTTATGAGGATGCATCCCCGTGCTAACAAGCGCTTTGCTTCCTAATTCAAGTGCGCTTGAGAATGTTTCACGGCTAAAATCAGTCACTCCACTTTGTAATAGCTCATGGGCCTCAAGGCGACCTTTAGCACGTGCAATAATATGCAAGTTAGGGAAATTTTCTTGGCAAATTTGCACAATTTCCATCACTTCTTCCGGTACATCACTGGTGATCACAATAGATTTTGCTTTATCTGCTCCTGCTGAGCGCAATAATTGCAGCTCACGCGCATCACCATAATATACAGTATAGCCATAGCGGCGCATGGTACCAATTGCCGTAACATCTTGTTCTAGCACGGTGATTTTAACCTTGTTAGCCATCAATAAACGGCCAACCACTTGCCCCATGCGGCCAAAACCGACCAAAATAACATGCGGGTCATTGTCTTCCACAAACGGTTTTTCACTCGAGGCGGGTTGTTGATTATAACGGTAGTTCAAATAAGCATCTATCAGTTGCATCACAAGTGGCGTAGTCATCATGGAAAGCGTGACAACCACCAGTAGTAAGTCCATTTGCCATTCATTAATCACACTTGCCCCAAAGGCAGTTCCATAGATAACAAAAGCAAATTCACCGCCTTGGCTAAGTACCCCGGAAAATTGCGCTCTTGCACCATTTCGAAGCCGAGCCGCTAAACTCAAGCCGTAAAGCACCAACGCTTTGACTCCGACTAATACTGCAACAGCAATCAATACTTGTGGTAAATAAGCCCATAACACATCTAAGTTTAATGACATACCTACTGAGATAAAAAATAACCCCAATAATAACCCTTTAAATGGCTCGATATTAATTTCTAGTTCATGGCGAAACTCAGTTTCCGCTAACATGACCCCCGCCATAAAGGTGCCCAGTGCCATAGAAAACCCAAGGCTTTCCATAATGAGCGCAGAACCTAATACCACCAGCAATGCCGCAGCCGTAAAAATTTCATGAACGCCAGATTTCGCGGCAAGCCTGAACATCGGCCGTAATAAATAGCGGCCAACGACCCATAAGCCGGCGAATGCCACTACCTTCAAGCCAATTTTTTGCCAATCACTGGTTGCGGTGTCCCCGGCGAGCAATGGGATCAGCGCCATAATCGGGATAACGGCCATATCTTGAAATAACAAAACAGAGAAACCGAGTTGCCCACTTTCTTTATTGGACATCCCTTTTTCGTTCATCAACTGAAGTGCCATTGCCGTTGATGACATCGCCATTCCTAATCCACCGACAATGGCGGCTTGCCAAGAGAATTTGGCTAAAAATAACAGTGACGCCATGATAGCAGCGGTCACAACCACTTGAAGCGTACCAACACCGAAAATCGAGCGCCTAAGTTCCCATAATTTAGAAGGTTTGAGCTCTAACCCAATGAGAAACATCAGGAACACGACCCCCATCTCGGAGAAGTGTAAAATATCATCAACATTATGAATAAAGCCGAAAACAAATGGCCCAATTATGATCCCGGCAAGCAAATAACCGAGCACAGCACCTAAGCGGATTTTCTGTGCGATAGGCACCATTATTACCCCTGCACAGAGGAAAATAATAACGGACTCAAATAGCCCCAGTTCTGACATTAGGATAATCCTCCCGCGCCTAGCGGTTGTTGCATCCATTGACGGTAATCATCGATAAGCTGTTCAAAGCGTTCTTTCGGTTGCCGACGAGCTGCATAAATAATGATTGGTTCTAACCACTGCATATCACACATTAATGCAGTCAATTCAAATGGGCGAAGTATTTCTGTGAGTGGGTAATGGTTATATCCATCATGTTGGTAAGCATGAACGGGCTCTCCGGTGGTGATCACCGAGCGCCAGTATTTGCCTTTTAATTTTTGGTACCCCACATCGGTAGCAAAACGGCGAGTTAACACACGGTCAAACCACTCTTTCAACAATGCAGGGCAACTATAAGTATAAAGGGGATGTTGAAAAACAATGATGTCGTGCTGGCACAATAATTTTTGTTCCGCGGTAACATCAATAAAATAATCCGGATAAATTGCGTATAAATCATGCAGGGTCACATGTTCAAGACCACGCACCGCATCAAGTAACGCCTTATTGGCTATAGACTCGTCGGGGTCCGGGTGAGCGTAGACCACCAGCACTTTTGGTGTATTTGACATCTTTCCCTCCTCAAAGGCGTGTCAGACGGAACATTTTCCGTTACCATGCAGCCTGCTATACTCGTCATACTTCACGTTGCGGTGTTGTTGACTACGCGCATTCGCGCTAGTCACCGACTTAAGTAGGCTCCTAGCAACTCATTTGCTTGTCGCCTAACCGCACCGTGAAAGATTTAGAGTATATACGTTGATAATTTAACATATTTTGAATAGACGGTTGCTATGATTGTTTTCTCTTCACTCCAAATTCGTCGAGGTGTCCGTGTTCTGTTGGACAATGCCACTGCGACTATTAACCCCGGCCAAAAAGTTGGTTTAGTGGGTAAAAACGGCTGCGGTAAATCGACCCTTCTTGCGTTATTAAAAGGCGAATTGCAAGCTGAAGCAGGTTCTGCAACCTTTCCAAGTAATTGGTCCATGGCATGGGTGAACCAAGAAACCCCAGCGCTTGATGTGCCCGCTCTTGAATATGTGATTGATGGCGACCGCGAGTTCCGAGCTTTAGAACAAAAACTTCAACAAGCTAATGAAAAAAATGATGGTCATGCCATCGCTGTGGTTCATGGGCAGCTTGATGCCATTGATGCATGGACCATCCGTTCTCGCGCATCCAGTTTGCTACATGGTTTAGGTTTTAGTCAGTCACAACTAGATTCCCCAGTAAAATCATTTTCCGGTGGATGGCGGATGCGTTTGAACCTCGCGCAGGCACTGCTTTGCCGTTCTGACCTATTGTTACTCGATGAGCCAACCAACCACCTTGATTTAGATGCAGTGATTTGGTTAGAAAAATGGTTAAAAAGCTACCAAGGCACCCTGATTTTGATTTCCCATGATAGGGATTTCCTCGACCCGATTATTGATAAAGTCCTGCATATCGAACAAGAAACGATGTTTGAATACACGGGTAACTACTCGTCATTTGAACGCCAACGCGCAACAAAGCTCGCTCAGCAACAAGCGTTGTATGAGAGCCAACAAGCCAAAGCGGCACATTTGCAAAGTTATATTGACCGCTTTAGAGTGCAAGCGACGAAAGCCAAGCAAGCACAAAGCCGCATTAAAATGCTTGAAAGAATGGAAATGGTCGCTCCGGCTCATGTGGATAACCCATTCCATTTTTCATTCCGTAAACCAGAAAGCTTACCGAATCCATTATTGAAAATGGAAAAAGTCAGCGCTGGCTACGGTGAAAAAGTCATTTTGCAATCCATTAAACTAAACTTGGTACCAGGTTCACGCATCGGCCTACTGGGCCGAAATGGTGCGGGTAAATCCACATTAATTAAGATGTTAGCGGGTGATTTACCGCCATTACAGGGAGAAATCGCCCTCGCAAAAGGGATTAAACTGGGTTATTTCGCCCAGCACCAATTGGAGTATTTGCACCCTGAAGAATCACCTTTGCAGCATCTTGCTCGCCTTGCACCAGAGCAAACTGAGCAGCAATTACGCGACTATTTAGGGGGTTTTGGCTTTAAAGGCGACCAAGTGACAGACCCGAGCGGCCGTTTCTCTGGCGGTGAAAAAGCCCGTTTAGTGCTAGCGTTGATTGTATGGCAGCGTCCTAACTTACTGTTACTGGATGAGCCAACCAACCACTTGGATTTAGACATGCGCCAAGCACTTACCGAAGCCTTAATGGCCTTCGAAGGGGCTTTAGTTGTCGTTTCCCATGATAGGCATTTACTGCGCACTACCACCGATGAACTGTATTTAGTCCATGGCGGTTCTGTCGAGCAATTTGATGGTGATTTAGAAGATTACCAACAATGGCTAGCAGAACAAAATAAGCTGGAATTACAACAGTTCCGTGACCAGCAAGAAAAAGACAAACCGGCGGCCGCTGCAACGGTTACAGCACAAGATAGAAAAGATCAAAAACGTCGTGAAGCTGAATTTCGTCAATTAACTCAGCCTATCCGTAAAAAAATTACGGAATTGGAAAAGCTGATGGATAAGCATTCCAATACCCTAAGTGACCTAGAAGCCAAACTTTCTGATGCTGCCATTTACGAACAAGATAAAAAAGCCGAATTGACGGAATGCTTGAAAAAACAAACTGAACACAAAGCAGCTCTTGAAGAGGCCGAAATGGAGTGGATGGAATTGCAAGAGCAGTTAGAAGCTATGACTAGTGAGTCATGAAGTATTACTTTTGATATTTAAGTTTGAGTAAGATGAGAGCTTAACGATGCTCTCATCTTTTCTTACCGCATGTTTCGCTAAGTTATAGGGAGTACAACAGACTGAAATACTGTTACTCTGTTATAAAAATAATTTTGCGGAATATCAAAATTACCTTTCGGTTAATGCCTGTTTCATTCGTGTAATCGGCTTAATCAGATAATCAAAAACACTTTTCTCACCCGTTTTAATATCAACAGAAGCAATCATTCCAGGAATAATATCCATTTTATTGTTATTTTTATCGAGTAAGTAATTCGTTTCTGTTTCAACAATAATACGGTAAAACGTTTCTTCTTGATTTAATTTTAATTCATTACGCTGAGCATCATTACTTAAAGTGTCAGGACTGATCAATTTTACAGTCCCTTTTAACCCGCCATAAATTGCATAGTCATAAGCGGTTATTTTTACTACTGCTGGCATCTCTGGTCTTAAAAAAGCGACATCTTGTGGCCGAATATAAGCCTCAACCATTAATTTATCATCTAATGGTATAATTTCTAAGATATCTTGCCCAGTATTAACAACGCCACCCACTGTCGTAATCTTAATATTTTTCACAATTCCACGTACAGGAGCATGGATTTCTGAACGTATAACATGGTCTTCGCGCATACGCATATTTTCTTTGGCTTGAGCAAGTTCAGAGCCAACACGAATTAACTCCTCATTCGCCTCTGCGATATAATTATTTTCACGCTCATTAATTTGTGTTGCTAGCTCGACAGACTGTCTTTCCATGCGCAACACTTCCACATGGGATACCAAGCCTTCTTTGGCTAAAGGTCGAGTAATTGCAATTTCTCTATCTAATAAGTTTTTACTTTGTGTTAAACCCGCAATAGCCTCGTCTCTTTGCCTTTTTTTTGCATTAAATGCATTTATTTCACGTTCCACTAACTTTTGGTCGTTAACTGTCGAAAAGTCAGGTTCTTCATTACGTGATTCACTATATAACCGAATATATATTGCTTCTAAATTTTGTACCTTCGCTTGGCTTTCTCGTAAAATAGCCATACTTCTTGCATCATCTAACTTGAGAAGTATTTGCCCTTTTTCAACGATATCACCTTCTTTAACAAACATTTCTTCAATATTACCGGGATCGATACTTTGAATGACTTGTTCACGACTACTCGGAATAATCGTACCCTGCCCTCGAATTATCTCTTCTAAATCACTGAAATAAGACCAAACAATAAAAACAGTTAATAACAGTGCTAAGAATAGGATAGGAAGAAACAATAAGGTATGACGCTCTTTCTTCATCACTGATTGTAAATCATGTGAAAAATCATGAGATTGATAACTGTTTTTTCTCTTCTCGGAATATTGGTTATGCTTGTTCATGTTCAGCCTTCCCTTCATGTTGTTTAATAGTGCGTCTAACTTGTGAAACAATACGAACTTGTGGCGCGGCAGGATGCTGAACTCTCGGTGTATCTGTGCTTACAGCTTTTTCTATATCATCCTTCTTTTCTAGTGTTTTAAGCACCGAATCTTTAGGGCCATCTAATACAATTCGGCCATTATCAACAACAATAATACGGTCGACTAAACTCAAAATAGGTAATTTATGTGTCACAACAATAAGTGTTTTATTTTTAGTCCATTCACCAATAGCCGCCAATACGTCTTTTTCCGTTTCAACATCAATTCCTGTGGTCGGCTCATCTAATAAAACGACTTGTGGATTATGTAATGTCAGTTGTACTAAAGAGACAATTTGCTTTTGGCCTCCAGAAAGGCCTAAGCCATCTTCACCTAAGGGCATGTCTAAACCAGCCGGATGTTGGCGAATAATTTTATCTAAATGAAAACGCTGCAACGCATGAATTAAGTCGTCATCAGAGGAATAACCGTCAAGACGGGCAAGGTCAAGATTGTCACGCAGCGTTCCAAAAAATAACCGGGGTTTCTGTGTTAACATCGCCAATTTACTTCTTAAGTAAATTGGGTCTATTTGACGAATATCTATATCATCTAAAAGTATATTGCCTTCTTGCTGCTCATATAGCCCAGTTAATAGTTTTAAAAGGGTACTTTTTCCACCACCGATCTTGCCTAAAATGGCCACTTTTTCTCCAGCCATAATGTTTAAATTAATATTATCCAAGGCTGGTTGACTATCTTTGCTATAACGATAGCTAACATTAGATAACGTTAACGCACCTCTAATGGAGGTTGGTGAAATATATTTTTTATGATCTTCGCGCTCAATTGGTCGTTCAAAAATATTTTTAACACCATTTAACGCTGTCCGAGCAGATTGAAAACGTGTTGCTAAACCCGCAATTTGTCCTAAAGGTGCTAATGCACGTCCAGACAGTATTACACTGGCAATCAAGCCACCCATGGTAATGCGTGAATCTACATCATTAGCATGGATCAAATAGGTTCCAACAAAAACCAATGCAACAGTATTGATTTGTTGCATTCCCGCACTGAAATTCAACATAAAGTTGGTCAAATTACGTACTTTAACGGAAGCAAACGCCGTTTTCTCTGTTAATATTTCCCACCGCTGTTGAGCCCAATTAACCGCATTATTCAACTTTAACGTTTCAATACCTTCGATAGCTTCAACAGCTAAACCCTGTCGCTGAGAGGTTTCTTTCATCGATGCATTAATGCCTTCAGCTAAAGGTTTTTGAATTAAAATACCAGCGATAATAACGATAGGAATAATAGTCAATGGAACTAATGCGAGATAACCTCCAATCATACTGATCACTCCAATAAACAACAGAATAAAGGGGAGATCGACAAGCGCTATCAAGCTAGCACTCGTCATAAATTCACGGATGGATTCAAAATCACGTAAATTATTTGCATAAGAGCCAGATG
Source organism: Providencia sp. PROV032 (assembly GCF_028484875.1). NCBI lineage: Bacteria > Pseudomonadati > Pseudomonadota > Gammaproteobacteria > Enterobacterales > Morganellaceae > Providencia > Providencia sp. PROV032. The sequence continues at coordinate 4,077 of NZ_JAMPSX010000041.1, read as the reverse complement.
AAGAAGGTTTTTTATCTAAGCTAATCCCCATTACTCGGTGAAATAACATAGCGCTTATTATGATATCAGCTTTTTTTCCAGCAATATCAAGGAGGTAACTCCGCAACATTTTTGCTAAAAATTCAAAGCATATTGCTAGCAGTACACCTATCGATAATACCCATAATGTTTCATACGCTTGATTTGGGATCACTCTATCATAGACATTCATGACATATAGGGAACTAATTAACGCCAAAACATTAATTACAAATGAAGCTACGATAACTTGATAATAATACTTTTTAAATTGCCAAATTATTTTCCAAAAATGATTTTTTTCGTATTTTTCAATTTCAGAACGGCTTTCAGATTTTATATTTCGTTTTATAAACCAACTATATCCCGAATAATTTTTTGATAGCATTTCAAAGCTAATTAACTGACAAATCCCTTCTTTCGTTAAGATTTCAAAATAACGTTCATCATTGTTTTCTTCTATTTTATTAACAACAATAGATTCATTATTTTCAAGTAATACAATAAAAGGAACCGCAATGGTCGGGATAGCTTTCAAATCAATTTTAATCAACTGGTTATCGAATTGATGTGAATTTAACACGCTAACAAGAGAGGAATAATCTATTGATTTATCATCTTTTCTTTTTGTTTGAGATAGCAATACCTCTGGCAGGATAGCATACCCTAACCGCGCAGTAACCAGAGATATATTATTAATAATATTCATGTTATTTTTAGCACTTATTGATTCATCCATGCAGACATTTTTGCCTGCACACTAAGATAACTAAGTGTCGCGTCTCTATAATCATTTTTCAAAGTGACTGCACTTGTCTGTATATTTGCTAATTCGTTATAAGCATCTAATAAATCGATCAATGAACGACGGTTAATCGTAAATTGTTTTTCATAGTTACTGACAACTTTTTTTTGCTCCAAAATATAATTTTTAGCTATAACTTCTTGTTCTTCACTTTTTATCATATTGATAGCTGCGGATTGGCTCATTTCTTCAATTTCACGAAATGTTATTTTAATTCGTTCATTAGATGCCAATAAGGCATACTCTTTTTGTGCTTCACTATAATAACTAGCTTGGTCAAAGATATTCCAAGAAACACGCAAAAAAACCTCTTTATTATCAGGCGTTGCATTTATTTCTAAGTTTAGTGCAGGTTTTCTCATTGCACTTGCAACTTTCACATCTGCCTCAAGGCTTTTCGCATCGGCAACCTGTGCTTTATAACTTGGGTTATTTTCCAAATTACTCTCTTGAAAATTCCGTAAAACTTCAGTGCTGTCAGTATTTCGAAACGGATCAATGAATTGTTCTGCTAATAATTTTCTTTGCGTTAATATCGATAGCTGACTCAATGCTAAATTTAAATTTCGTTCAACTTCAGCTCGGTTCATCTCAACTTTTAAAGTACGTGCTTTAACTTGCGTTAATTCACTTGAACGGCCAGGGTCATACTGAATTATCGTATTTAACTTCTCTAATATATGTTGATGACGAGCCAAGTTTTCATTAATAACAACAAGTGTTTCTTTATTTCTTAAAATAAGTAAATAAAGCTGACTAATTCGAACACTTATATCTTCCTGAGAAAGAACATATTGGTTCTCATAGTATTCTTGTTTGAATTCCTCTCTATCAACACCAGCTTCTATTCCTCCCCAAGCATAAACATTCATCGTTGTTTTCACTCCTGGATGAAACCCAGACTCCATAGAGTTACTTTCATATTTATGATGTTGAGCAACCGGCTGAGTCCCCATCACACTTACCACTGGATAGTGCCCTGAGTTTGCCATTTTCACATTACTTTGTGCGGCTTGGTAATTCGCATAAGCTTCTTGAACTTCAGGCGTATTATATAAAGAATCTTTAAGTAAAGTTCTTAATTCAATAACATCAGCCACTGTATTCACAGAGAACACACTCAATAAGAATATAGCCAGAATATTAAAAGATCTTAATTTCATATTTTAAACATATGTCTATAAAGAAGGATGTAAATACATTTCAATCTATTAACATTAAAAATACTATATATAATAAAATAAAAAGGCAGGATTAATCAGCCTGATTACTCATTAAAATTTCTATTCGTATAAATATATCAAAATGTTGGGGGTATTATTTTTAATACCCCCATAGTTATTGTTCTAGATTATTGCAGCTTGGTTTTCTTGTAATGCATCTAGCGATGAATTCATAAAACCATTCAAATTGGTTGATGCAATACTCCCATCAACATCCATTTCATGTAGCTCCATCGTGTTTTCTTGTGAAAATAGCTTCAGTAATGAAAGGTCACTCGTTATTGATGCTACACTCGTAGACTCTTTAAGATTACTTATATTCACAGTAATTGAAGGCTGATAACTCGTACCATCATTATCTGTTAGCGTTAAAGTAAACTCTTCTTTATCAACACCAATTGGGCGAGTTGTACTTGGTCGATAAGAGAAATCACCGAAGTTTTTCTCTCCTAAAGAAATCGAAAAGAGCCCACCAGCATTGGTCTTAATCGCGACTTCACCGTTACCGAAATCAGCCCAAATACCTTTATCGCTTCCATCAGATGTCACTGATTTATTTGATGGGTCATATTTGTAAGTTATACCATCGACTTCAACACTAATTGATTTCATTCCATCAGCACCAAAGGTTAAAGATGAATTTGCATCTTTACCTTTAGAAAAGCTACTTTCGATAACATTCTCATTCGGTACATATTTACTTAAAATATTACCTAACGAACTCATATCTTTCAGCACAATTACATCGTTATGGTCATTATCAGTGTTTTGTTTACCATCGAAAGCAACGGGTTTCAGATAATCTGAACCGGTTTTTCCATTATTGACAGTCACCATGTCTTGACCAATTCCGATTGCAACAGAACGAATTCCATTATCTACCAAAAACTCAGTCCACTTATCTTCACCAATATCGGTATAAGCACTTCCTGGAACATAATCTTGAGGTGACTGCTCACTTATCCCTTGACCATAGTTTTTATTTCCCATATTAGGAGTGCCATCACTAATAAAGAAGAAGGTATTATCAACAGATTGCTCCGTCACAGGCCCCGTACCACTTGCTGGATGATTATTATAACTATCTACGATTTGCTGTAATGCTGCATCATAGTTGGTATTCACCCCAATATTTAAGCTTCTTGACAGGTCACCTTGCCTACCCTTTAAGCTGTTAATCAAATCTTTAGCTTCATCCAAGGTAAACCAATGCGAAGTACTATGCGTTGTTTGTAATGATGGATTAATCACCGACGCTTTATCTGCAAACCCATTTAAACTCACACGAACGTCACCTGAATCCGCGCTATTTAAACGCTCTTCATAGCTCTTTAACAAACTCTCAATTGAATCTAGCGCGGCATCATAGCGTGTTTTCATCCCTGATCTCGTGTACCCACCCAAAATACCACTATCATCTTTCCCCATGCTACTGGATAAATCTAACGAGATAATTACGTTCGCATAGAATGTATTATCAGTTGGAGCTTGTACCACGACTTCAACATTATCAGAGAATGGCTTATCATCATGAATAATAATTTCAGTATCAACAATATCGACGCCATTAGTTAACCCAAAATCAACCTTGAGTGTGTCGGTACCTATTGGATGGTCAATAAGACCTTTCAAATCAACTTGATAATCAACGCTCGTTTGGCCATTTTCATTCTTTGTATCAGTGATGGTGACAACAATAACCTCTTCACCTTCTGATGTTTTTCCTACAAAACCATCATTGGTCGCTTCCCATATAACGGTTTTACCGCCGGATGTCAGAGTTGTTGTTGGCGCTGTTATTTTTAGATCTTGCTCTGTAATCGGCTTATCATTTGGGTTGGCTAATGTTGCCGTTCCTGTTGTTACGGCTAAAGCATTATCCGCAGTTCCATCTGTTCTAAGCCCTTTTTCATAAACATCCACAACTGATGGTAATGATGGCGTAATTTCAATGGTTACTTCAGCGATATTCGAAATATTGCCGTTTTTGTCCGTGACTTGGTAGGTGATGGTGTCCGTGCCCACTTTCCC
>NZ_JAMPSX010000040.1:0-24895 GCF_028484875.1 Providencia sp. PROV032 | reverse complement strand
TGTTTGTCGTGACAACGGATGCGCATTATAGGGAGCCTTCAGAATTACACAACCTTTTTTTTTAAAAAAAACTCCGTTTGCGGATAAAATAGCCATCTTGTGCTTTTTCACCGCAGAACGATTATAAAAAGAACGACTTCATGCCTATAATTCTAGCTTTAGCAACCTACTTGGCTCATAAATTCATAATGAACTAACGAGTTATTTAACGGCTATCCTTTATTTCTTTTTACGGTTATCACTATGAATACACTTTTACGTCCTTATTTAGGTATTTACCCTTCGATTAATGCACGCGTTTTCATTGACCCATCTTCAGTTGTAATTGGGGATGTTCGCGTAGCTGATGATGTCAGTATTTGGCCTCTCAGTGTTTTGCGTGGAGATGTTAACTATATTTCTATTGGCGCGCGCACTAATATTCAAGATGGCTCAGTTCTACATGTCACACATAAGTCGGCAAGTAATCCAGAGGGAAACCCGTTAATTATTGGAGAAGATGTCACCATTGGTCATAAAGTTATGTTACATGGTTGCACTATAGGAAATAGAGTGCTGGTTGGAATGGGATCAATTGTCATTGATGGGGCTATAGTGGAAGATGACGTTATTATTGGAGCTAACAGTTTAGTAACTCAGGGCAAAAGGCTCGAATCTGGTTACTTATATACAGGGAGCCCAGCAAAAGCCATCCGAAAATTGACTGATGCTGAGTTAGGTCATTTACGTTATTCAGCGAATAACTATGTTGAATGGAAAAATAACTATTTAGCTTCTGATAATATGTAAAGCCCATCTTCACTATCGAGGCCTTGTTCAATCAAGGCTTCAAAATCTTCTTCTATATCCCATCGATATTGCTGAAATAATCTCAGAGGTGTTTCTTCGTTGCCATAACGTTGAAATAACAGTGACTGAGGAATTGCACATTCAGCAAGCATTCCGCTAATCAATACAGGAAAACGTACTTGTTTAGATAGCTCATCCCACGCTTCTCTATCAGGAAATTGAATTTGCTGATTCATCCTTTCAATTCCTTATATAAGGTAGATAGAACAGGTGCGATTTCGGGAAGAATGCCATGCCATAGTTTAAAAGAAAACGCGGCTTGCCCTACTAGCATACCTAGGCCATCGGCTATTTTAGTCACTTTATATTGAGTAGCAAACTCAAGGAAGGGCGTTAATGATGATTGATAAAACATGTCATAGCATGCAACTTGATCGCTAAACACATTTGGATTGATTGCAGGAACCTCTCCATTTACACCAGATGAAGTCGCATTGATGATCAGATCAAAATCAGCAGATACGATCTGTGAGATCTCTTTCCCGCTCATTTTACCTAGTGCTGAAAATTCATTAACTAATAATTCAACCTTAGAAAAGGTTCTATTCGTCAAAGTGATATCACAGCCATATTCTAAAAGTGGCAATAATGCTCCACGTGTTGCACCACCAGCACCAATCATTAATATTCGGCTATTTGGATGAATAAACTTTAAACGTTGCAAATCTAACAAAAGCCCCATTCCATCGGTGTTATCCCCCAGCAATCGATTATCATCAAGCTTCATGACCGTATTAACTGCACCGCAAGTTTGGGCTCTTGTCGTTAATTCAGAAACAACCTGAAAAGCACGCTCTTTAAATGGCAATGTAATGTTTGCGCCCTTTCCACCTTGCGAAAAAAAACCTATTAGGCTTTGTTCGAATCCCTCTACAGGCGCTAGAATTTTTTCATATTCAAGGGCAATCCCTGTTTGCTCTGCAAACATTTTATGTATAACAGGTGATTTACTGTGTTGAATTGGATTACCAAAAACCGCAAACATTTCCATAATATATTATCCTTTACGATATAACTGCCCGGTTTTGGCATCTCTTATTTCAGATGGATTTTGACGGCCACCAACTATTCCATCAAGGACAGGAATACTTCCATCAAACTGCTCCATAACTTCTTCCGTTGTTCTACATGGCTCTAATCCACTTAAATTAGCACTTGTAGATACCAGAGGCTTGCCATAATGACGACACAAATTTTTTACTAATTCATGGTCTGTAACTCGCACTGCGATGGTATCAAACTGACCAGTCAACCATTTTGGCGTCGTTACTTTTGCGGGGATCACCCATGTTACTGGCCCCGGCCATGTTGCAAACATCGCTTGTTTTTGATCTTCCGTTAACTGCTCATCATCTATATAGTTTTTTAATTGTTCGTAACTATCAGCGATAAGGATTAACCCTTTTTCCCAAGGGCGTTGCTTCAATTCCAATAACTTACGTACTGCCGTTTCGCTATCAGGGTCACAGCCTAGTCCAAATACTGCTTCTGTTGGGTAGGCTATAACCTCCTCGTGCTGTAATGAACTTATGATACTTTCAATTGCAGGTGTAGATATATTTGACATAGTTTTAACTCATTATTCTTCTTGTTGCTTACCGCAGCGTTTGCTGGCACAAAATAATCTTACTCCCTGTCCCCCTCTTTTTTCCATAAGTAATGGATACTCACAATACTCACATTTACCAGTAATAGGCTTATTATTTAATATAAACTGACAGTTAGGATAATTATCGCAAGCATAAAAAGTCTTACCGAAACGTGATTTTCTCTGTAATAAATTCCCTTTTTGGCATTGCGGGCACGAAATTTTCGTTTCATCCGGTTTATCAATTAACTCAATGTGTTCACATACAGGATAATTACTACAACCAATAAACATGCCAAATCGCCCCTGTTTCAACACTAAGTCATAACTACATTTCGGACAATGTTGGCCTTCTAATACTTTTACAATATGACTTTCTACTGTAGGTCTTAGCGGCCTCATATAATGGCATTGTGGATAACTTGAACAGCCTAAAAACGGCCCATGTGAACTATTGCGAATAACAAGCAAAGAATCGCATTCTGGACAATATTCATTTTTTTCTGTATCGAAGGGCAGTTGTTTAGACATGTTTTTCTCTACTGTTGCTTTTAACTAAGTCACTCTGGTATATCCACCAGCCCCCGAGCTAACTATCCCATTGATTTCCATCTCAGTTAATATGGTAATAATTTGAGTAACTGGAATTTGGGTTTGCTCTGCAATAACATCGACGGGTGTCGCTTGGTACCCCACCATACCTAAAATTTTATTTTCTACCACATTAAACTCAAGGGGTGTCTCTTCTATAGGTAATTCTGTTTGTATCCAATTTAACCCATCACCGATATGCTGCAAAACATCTTCGGGTTCAGCTAATAAATAAGCTCCTTGCTGTAATAGCCAATGGTTACCATGAAATGCTGGATTACCCAATGGAGCAGGTAATGTAAACAAATCACGGTTTTGCTCTAGTGCGTATCTAGCAGTTATCAGTGAGCCACTTTTCATACCTGCTTCAATTACAATAACTGCTTTACTTAACCCGCTAATAATACGGTTTCTTTTGGGAAATTGCTTAGGTAATGGTGGTGCATCTGGCCAATATTCTGAAATCAAAGCGCCACAACTTTTAATCTTTTCAGCTAATTCAGCATGTTGTCGCGGATAAATATTCGCTAATCCGCTACCTAAAACCGCAATTGTCTCACCACGGTTATCGAGAGCTGCTTTATGGCTTATACCGTCAATACCTAACGCAAGTCCACTTGTGATGGTGATACTATGGTGCACGAAACTCTTTACAAATAAGTTAGTCCATATTCTGCCGTATTCACTTGCTCTCCGGCTTCCAACTATAGCAATTTGTGGTGTTAGTAATAATTCACTTTTGCCCATAACAAAAAATAAAAGAGGGGGGCGATAGATCTGCTTTAATAAAAAAGGGTACTGAGGGTCGCAGAAAGTAATCATTTGATGATGCTCATTTGAAAGCCATCTCTGAACTTTCTCAAGCCGGTACATAGATACATTCATAAATTGCAATTGTTGTACTTCATTCAAGCCATGATGGTGTAAGTCCTGATAGCTAATTTTATTTAACTGTTTTAACTCATTAATTATTCTTACTGCATGCAAAGGTAATAGCCTTTTAACCTGCGACATTCTTAACCAAATCTCTTGGGTATTCATTATTGTCATCCTGACTTATTAACAGATAGGTTCTTCAGTGAACAAATCGTAACCAATACTGTTAATATGAAGGAGAAATGTCTAGAATAGTCATTAATTCCCTTTCACATTTTGGAAACCGCTCGAAAAATTTATGTCAGTCTTAAACGTATTACATTATCCAGACGAACGCTTACGCACAATTGCTAAGCCAGTAGACAAAGTTGATGCTTCTATACAGAGTATCGTTGATGATATGTTCGATACCATGTATGAAGAAGAAGGTATTGGTCTTGCAGCAACACAAGTCGATATCCATCAAAGAATCATCGTCATTGATGTGTCCGAAACGCGTGATGAGCGTTTGGTTCTTATTAACCCTGAATTACTGGATAAATCTGGGGAAACGGGTATCGAAGAAGGTTGTTTGTCTATTCCAGAACAACATGGTTTCGTCCCTCGCGCGGAGCAAGTAAAAGTTCGCGCACTAAACTATGATGGTGAGTCTTTTGAACTGGAGGCTGATGGTTTATTAGCTATCTGTATTCAACATGAGATGGACCACCTTGTTGGTAAGCTATTTGTCGACTACTTATCACCTTTAAAACGTCAGCGCATCCGCCAGAAAGTTGAAAAATTAGACAGACTAAGAGCAAAAGAAGCCAAAAATAGCTAATTCGCTACATATAAATAGGGAAATTAACGTGTCAGAGCCATTGAAAATTATTTTTGCGGGTACACCAGATTTTGCGGCCAAACACTTAGCTGCTCTCTTAAATACCAGACACAAAATCGTTGGCGTCCTCACTCGCCATGACAAACCAGCAGGAAGAGGCAAAAAGTTAACACCAAGTCCTGTCAAGGTTCTCGCTGAAGAGCATCAACTACCTATTTTTCAACCAGTCTCACTTAAGGATAGCGAAAACCAGCAGTGGATAAAGAACCAAAATGCTGACCTAATGATTGTTGTTGCCTATGGTTTGATTTTACCACAAGCCGTTCTTGATATCCCTCGCTTAGGTTGCTTGAATGTTCACGGCTCTTTATTACCTCGCTGGAGAGGAGCTGCGCCGATTCAACGTTCTATTTGGGCTGGTGATACTGAAACGGGTGTGACTATTATGCAAATGGACGCAGGTTTAGATACTGGTGACATGCTTTACAAAGCAATTTGCCCAATTACCCCTAGTGATACTAGCGCCTCGTTATATGATAAATTAGCAATAACAGGCCCTAAAGCATTAATCCATACTGTTGAGATGTTATCTTCAGGCCAATGCATTGCTGAAAAGCAAGACGGAACATTGGCAAATTATGCTGAAAAATTATCGAAAGAAGAAGCTCGCATTAATTGGCAAGATGATGCTGTACATATTGAACGTTGCATTCGTGCTTTCAATCCTTGGCCAATGAGCTATTTCATGGTTGAAGAACAACTCATTAAAGTTTGGCAAGCTGAAGTACTCACAGAAACCCATGATAAGCAACCAGGAACAATTATTAGCGCTGATAAAAAAGGTATATCCATTGCCACAGGAAATGGCATACTAAATATTACTCAGCTACAACCGCCTGGCAAAAAAGCAATGAGTGCACAAGATATCCTAAACTCTCGTCGCGAATGGTTTATCCCAGAGCAAATTCTAGCATAACGAACTTGTAAACAGCCTGATGCCTTCGGGCTGTTTTATTTCAGTCACTAATGAATCCATCTTCTCTATATGAAAAATACATATAATTTGCGTAGTATCGCGGCAACAGCAATTAACCAAGTCCTTGATAATGGGCAATCATTAAGTACTGTACTACCTGACTTACAGCGTAATATCAATGATAAAGATAAAGCATTATTACAAGAAATTTGCTTTGGTGTTTTACGTTATTTACCTAAGCTTGAATGGTTTATTAGCCAGCTAATGGAAAAACCATTAACGGGTAAACAAAGAACTCTACATTACTTAATTATGGTTGGTATCTACCAGCTCCTTTACACTCGCATTCCTCCTCATGCCGCATTAGCAGAAACAGTCGATGGAGCGGTTGCACTGAAAAAGCCCCAATTAAAAGGGCTTATTAATGGTGTGTTACGTTCATTTCAGCGCCAGCAAGCACAGCTAGAAGAGAGAATAGCTAACAACACTAGCCAATATTTACATCCGAGCTGGTTATTAAAACGCCTACAAACAGCCTATCCAGATGATTGGCAATCTATTATTGAGGCAAATAACCAACGACCACCTATGTGGTTAAGAGTAAATTCTCAACATCACACTGCTGCACAGTATCTCAACTTATTAGAACAGTCTGAGATAACCGCACATTTGCACCCCTCACATCCAAATGCTATTCGGTTAGATGAACCCACTGCAGTATCGCGTCTCCCGGGCTTTGTAGATGGCTGGTCTACAGTACAAGATGTCTCAGCTCAAGGTTGTGCTGAATTGCTAGAACCTCAAAATGGGGAAAATATTTTAGATTTATGTGCTGCCCCCGGTGGGAAAACTACCCATATTTTGGAACTAGCTCCTAAAGCAAATGTTATTGCTGTAGATATCGATGAACATCGCCTTAAAAGAGTAAAAGAAAATCTGATTCGCCTTAAGCAACACGCTATTGTTATACAAGGAGATGGCACACAACCTGAGAAATGGGCTAAAGATCAGCAATTTGACCGTATTTTACTTGATGCTCCTTGTTCTGCTACAGGCGTTATTAGGCGTCATCCTGACATCAAATGGCTGCGTCGTGACTCAGACATCAATGAATTATCGCAACTACAAGCGCAAATTCTCGAAGCTATCTGGCCGTATTTAAAGCCGGGCGGCACGCTAGTCTATGCTACGTGCTCAATTATGCCCGAAGAAAATGGAAAGCAAATACAAAACTTCCTATCTAAACATAATGATGCCAGCCTAAATGATGGAACCGATGCTGGTTTACAAGTATTACCGAGCACTAATGGTGGTGACGGTTTCTTTTATGCGCGCTTAATCAAAACTGTGTAGTTTATTGTAGACAGTTCTCTGATATAGGAATATGTAATGAAGATCATTATTCTAGGTGCTGGGCAAGTTGGCGGCACACTTGCTGAAAATTTAGTTGATGAGAACAATGACATTACCGTCGTTGATACCGATCCTGATCGCTTACGTCAATTGCAGGATCAGTTCGACCTACGAGTAGTCAATGGTCATGGATCTCACCCTAGAGTACTTCGAGATGCAGGCGCAGAAGATGCGGATATGTTGGTAGCAGTCACCAATTCAGATGAAACAAACATGATTGCTTGCCAAATTGCGTATAGCCTATTTAATACCCCAAATAAGATAGCGCGTATCAGGGCGACTGAATATATCCGTGAAGCCGACAAACTGTTTCTGCCAGAACAAATTCCGATTGACTATTTAATATCGCCAGAACAATTAGTTATCGACTATATCTATAAATTAATTCAATACCCTGGCGCGCTTCAGGTTGTAAACTTTGCAGAAGGTAAAGTCAGCATAGTTGCTGTAAAAGCTTATTACGGCGGCTCACTCGTTGGTAATGCACTATCGAGCTTGCGCGAACACATGCCACATATTGATACTCGTGTTGTCGCTATTTTCCGACAAGATAGGCCTATTCGCCCACAAGGCTCAACAATCATTGAAGCGGGCGATGAGGTTTTTTTTGTTGCTTCAACACAACATATCCGAGCCGTAATGAGTGAGCTGCAAAGACTAGAAAAGCCATACAAACGTTTGATGATAGTGGGCGGTGGTAATGTTGGAGCCGGCCTAGCAAGGCGACTAGAAAAAGATTACAGCGTGAAACTTATTGAGCGCAACCAGAAGCGCGCAACAGAACTTGCAGAGTTACTGCATGATACCATTGTATTTTATGGCGATGCATCCGACCAAGAGTTACTTACGGAAGAACACATCGAGCAAATGGATGTATTTATTGCCCTAACAAATGATGATGAAGCTAATATTATGTCTGCTATGTTAGCAAAAAAAATGGGCGCTAAAAAAGCTATGGTGCTTATACAACGCTCCGCATACGTTGAGCTCGTTCAAGGTGGAGTGATTGATATTGCAATTTCGCCTCAACAGGCCACTATTTCTGCTCTATTAAGCCATGTTAGAAAAGCAGATATAGTCAATGTTTCATCTTTAAGAAGAGGTGTTGCAGAAGCTATTGAGGCAATTGCACACGGTGATGAAAATACGTCAAAAGTTGTCGGCAAAAAAATATCTGAGATTAAACTTCCACCAGGAACTATTATTGGCGCAATTGTTCGTGAAGAAGAAGTCATTATAGCTAGTGATTACCATATAATTGAACAAGGTGACCATGTCATTATGTTTATTACAGATAAAAAATATGTGCCCGAAGTAGAAAAATTATTCCAACCAAGTCCATTCTTCTTATAAAAATAAACATAGTAAATATTTGTAGCTTAATAATTTTAGCGACTATAATTTGTTAACCTAATACATGTTTTGTTTCAATTGAGTTATTTATTAAGGGGTCGTCTAATGAGCTTTTTAAAAGATTTCCGCGAATTTGCCATGAAGGGCAATGTAGTGGATATGGCAGTTGGTATTATTATTGGTGCTGCATTTGGTAAAATTGTATCTTCATTAGTTGCTGATATCATCATGCCTCCGTTAGGTTTACTGATCGGAGGTGTTGATTTCAAATCATTCAGCGTGGTATTAAAAGAAGCACAAGGGGATTTACCTGCAGTAGTACTAAATTATGGCATGTTTATACAAACCGTTTTTGACTTCGTTATTGTCGCGTTCGCTATCTTTATGGCAATTAAGGTTATGAATAAAGTTCGCCGTGAAAAAGAAGCAGCACCAGCAGAGCCAGCTCCACCATCTAAAGAAGAAGTTCTGTTATCAGAAATACGTGATCTTTTAAAAGAACAAAATAAAAATTAACTAAAAGGCCAGTGGTAATAAGTAAATAAACTTATTACCACTGGCCTCCCAGTTAACTGATTTCTTATTTTTCCCTTTTCTTGTATAACTGCCTTTTCCTTTTTTATTTTTTTCAACTCTTTGACGAAATAGTGGGTCATGGAGTAATGCTTCAATCGCATTATCTTTAATCTCACCACGTTTATGTTGATATTTGCTCATAACATACCTTCATATAGTTAACAAATTATAGAATTAATAAACTTTAGACGCCCCTTTTTCTAATATTTCCATAATAGAGCAATAGGTTGTCGCATGTTCTTCACCACAGCATGCTGAACTTAACATCTTCAGTGAATCACGCATAATAATAAGCTCTTGTATCTTTTTTTCAACTTCGAGTAATCTGAGATCAACAATCTGTTTAGATTCTTGACAGGTATGATGTTCTGGATCCACTCGAATTGAAAGCAATTCAGTGATGGCTTCTAAAGTAAAGCCTAGCTGCTTTGCATAACGAATAAAACGTAATCGCTGAAGGTCTTGCTCAGTAAATAACCGATATCCTCCTTCAGTTCTCTCTTTATGCCCCATCAAACCTTGTTTCTCATAAAAGCGGATCGTATCAGGCGTCACATCTGCTAGCCTAGCAATTTCACCTATCTTATACATGCTCATCGTACTCACCTGTAAATAAGGATTAATCACGAAAAATTCAAGGAAAAATTTATTTGGAAAGATAAGAATAGCAGGTACAAAAAAACCGGGCAAATATACCCGGTTTTCTTGAAAGCGACGGCAGATTACTCTGCTGCTGCTTCTTGAGACTCAACAGCACGGTCAACAAGCTCGATGTAAGCCATCGGAGCGTTGTCACCTGTACGGTAGCCACACTTAAGAATACGAGTGTAACCACCTGCACGAGCTGCGAAACGAGGTCCCAGTTCATTAAATAATTTTGCAACGATCTCGTTATCACGAGTACGTGCGAATGCCAGACGACGATTAGCTACGCTGTCGGTCTTGGCAAGAGTAATCAGCGGCTCAACGACGCGACGCAGTTCTTTCGCTTTAGGCAGAGTCGTCTTGATGATCTCATGACGAACTAAAGAACCTGCCATGTTACGGAACATAGCTTGGCGGTGGCTGCTGTTGCGGTTCAATTGACGACCACTCTTACGATGGCGCATGACCTTATCCTTCTCAGTAAAACCTTAACCTGTGATCTTAATCATCAGCAATACTTGCTGGTGGCCAATTTTCTAGACGCATGCCCAGAGAAAGACCACGAGATGCCAAGACGTCCTTAATTTCAGTAAGAGATTTCTTACCAAGATTCGGAGTTTTGAGCAACTCAACTTCTGTACGCTGTACCAGATCACCGATGTAGTGGATAGCTTCTGCTTTGAGGCAGTTAGCAGAGCGGACAGTCAATTCCAGATCGTCAACTGGGCGCAATAAGATAGGATCGAATTCTGGTTTTTCTTCTTTAACTTCAGGCTGACGAACATCACGTAAGTCAACAAAAGCTTCAAGTTGTTCAGCCAGAATGGTTGCCGCACGGCGAATCGCCTCTTCAGGATCGATTGTACCGTTAGTTTCCATTTCAATAACTAACTTATCCAAGTCTGTACGTTGCTCAACACGAGCTGCTTCAACATTGTAGGCAATACGCTCTACTGGGCTGTAGCAAGCATCGACTAACAAACGACCGATTGGGCGCTCATCTTCTTCCGAATGAACTCGGGCAGAAGCCGGCACATAACCACGACCACGCTGTACTTTAATTCGCATATTAATAGATGCGCTTTCGTCAGTCAGGTGGCAGATGATGTGCTGTGGCTTGACGATTTCGACATCACCATCATGGATGATGTCGGCTGCAGTCACAGGGCCAATGCCAGATTTATTCAAGGTTAAAATAACTTCATCTTTCCCCTGAACTTTTACCGCCAGCCCTTTCAGGTTGAGGAGAATCTCCAGGATATCTTCCTGTACACCTTCTTTGGTGCTGTACTCATGCAGTACACCATCAATCTCAACCTCTGTCACCGCACAACCCGGCATAGACGAAAGCAGAATACGGCGCAGTGCGTTACCAAGAGTATGGCCAAAGCCACGCTCTAAAGGCTCAAGGGTCACCTTAGCGTGCGTCGAACTCACTTGCTCGATATCTACCAGGCGCGGTTTTAGAAACTCTGTCACAGAACCCTGCATTGTGTCCTCTCTTTGGTGCTAAGCTTTACTTGGAGTAAAGCTCGACGATCAGGTGTTCGTTAATGTCCGCAGACAAGTCAGTACGTTCAGGAATACGTTTGAACACACCTTCCATTTTAGCAGCATCAACTTCCAGCCAAGTTGGCTTCTCACGCTGTTCAGCCAGCTCTAAAGCAGCCTTAATACGAGACTGTTTTTTAGCTTTCTCACGAACGCTGATAACGTCATTCGGGGAAACCTGATAAGAAGCGATATTAACTACACGGCCATTTACCATGATAGCTTTATGGCTAACCATTTGACGTGCTTCTGCGCGAGTTGCGCCAAAGCCCATACGGTAAACGACGTTATCAAGACGACCTTCCAGCAAAGTCAGCAGGTTTTCACCTGTGTTGCCTTTCAGACGTGTTGCTTCTTTGTAATAGTTACGGAATTGACGTTCCAGAACACCGTAGATACGACGAACTTTTTGTTTTTCACGTAACTGGACGCCATAGTCAGACAGACGCGGTTTACGCGCACCGTGCTGGCCTGGAGCCTGTTCTAATTTACACTTGGTGTCAATCGCGCGAACACCAGACTTCAGAAAGAGGTCTGTTCCTTCGCGACGGCTCAGCTTGAGCTTAGGACCCAAATATCTAGCCATTTTCTTTCTCCAACAGTCCTAAAAAAAACGAAACGTATTAAACGCGACGTTTTTTCGGTGGGCGACAACCGTTATGAGGGATAGGAGTCACATCAGTAATATTAGTGATGCGGAAACCAGCGGCGTTCAGAGCACGAATTGTTGATTCGCGACCCGGACCCGGTCCCTTAACCATAACTTCCAGGTTTTTGATTCCGTATTCTTTCACAGCTTCTGCGCAACGCTCTGCTGCAACCTGAGCTGCGAACGGAGTAGATTTGCGAGAACCACGGAAACCGGAACCACCGGCAGTTGCCCAACCTAATGCGTTACCTTGACGGTCAGTAATAGTAACGATTGTGTTGTTGAAAGAAGCATGGATATGAGCCACACCGTCTGAGACTTGTTTTCTTACACGCTTACGTGCACGAATTGGTGCTTTTGCCATTATTCAATACCCCGACTTATTTCTTGATCGGCTTACGCGGACCCTTACGGGTACGAGCGTTAGTCTTAGTACGCTGTCCGCGCACAGGAAGACCACGACGATGACGTAAACCACGGTAACATCCAAGGTCCATCAGACGCTTGATGCTCAGGGTAATTTCACGACGTAAGTCACCTTCTACAACGTATTTAGCAACTTCGTCACGCAGCTTGTCGATTTGTTCTTCAGACAGCTCACTGATCTTAACATTTTCAGCAATACCAGTTGCTTCACAGATAGCCTGTGAACGGGTTTTGCCGATACCGAAAATCGATGTTAAAGCGATTACGGTATGTTTATGATCAGGAATGTTAATGCCTGCTATACGGGCCACTATGCACTCCTAAGTTAAAATATACATTACTGTGCTGAAAAGCCCGTTTTCAGGATACTCAAACAATAATGTATCTTAGATAAAAAAGATTGGCTGGCTAATTTAGCCAGCTCAACCCAACTTTGCAAGAAAAAAATGCTTTTTCTTAACCTTGACGTTGTTTATGTCTTGGTTCAACACTACAAATTACACGAACGCTACCATTGCGACGAATAATTTTGCAGTTACGGCATAATTTCTTGACGGAAGCACGAACTTTCATTTTTACTCTCCGTAACTTCTAAGCAAACCATAATCACACTAAGTGATTACTTACCTTTCAGGTTTGCTTTCTTCAATGCAGACTCATATTGACTTGACATCATTAGAGTTTGCACTTGAGCCATAAAGTCCATGATAACGACAACCACGATTAAGAGGGAAGTACCACCAAAATAGAAAGGTACTTTCATTGCGTCACGCATGAACTCCGGGATTAGGCAGATGAAGGTAATATATAATGCGCCAACTAATGTTAAGCGAGTCATTACCTTATCAATGTACTTGGCCGTTTGCTCTCCCGGACGAATTCCTGGTACAAATGCACCGGACTTCTTCAGGTTATCTGCCGTTTCTCTTGGGTTGAAAACCAACGCCGTATAGAAGAAACAGAAGAAGATGATCGCAGATGCATAAAGTAGCACATATAACGGTTGACCAGGCTGCAAATACATAGAAATAGTCGTCAGCCAGTCCCAGCCAGTTCCATCACCAAACCAAGATGCTATTGTACCCGGGAATAGTATGATACTGGAAGCAAAAATTGCAGGAATTACACCCGCCATATTCACTTTTAACGGTAAATGTGTACTTTGTGCTGCATAAACACGGCGACCTTGCTGGCGTTTAGCATAGTTAACGACAATTCGACGTTGACCACGTTCCATAAACACAACAAAGAAAGTAACCGCGAATACTAACACCGCAACCAACAGCAACAGGAGGAAGTGCAGATCGCCCTGCCGAGCTTGCTCGATGGTATGGCCAATGGCCGGCGGTAATCCCGCAACAATACCAGCGAAGATAATGATAGAAATACCGTTACCGATACCTCTTTCAGTTATCTGTTCACCCAACCACATCAGGAACATTGTTCCTGTGACTAAGCTAACAACTGCCGTAAAGTAGAACGGGAGGCCTGGATCAATAACTAGCCCTTGCATCCCTGGCATATTCGGTAGACCCATAGCAATACCAATAGATTGGAATATTGCTAATACCAGAGTACCCCAGCGAGTATATTGGCTTATCTTCCGACGACCTGCTTCTCCTTCCTTCTTAATCTCTGCTAATCGTGGATTAACCACTGATAATAATTGGATAATGATCGATGCTGAAATATACGGCATGATACCCAAAGCAAAGATAGAAGCACGGCTAAGAGCACCACCAGAGAACATGTTAAACATTTCAATGATGGTGCCTTGTTGCTGTTCGAGCAATTTGGCAAGCACAGTGGCATCAATACCAGGGATTGGAATAAAAGAACCAATTCGGAAAACAATTAGCGCACCAATTACAAACAAAAGTCTGCGTTTAAGTTCGCCAGCTCCACCCTTGGCACTTTGAAAATCTAATCCTGGTTGTTTAGCCATCTGTCACTTATTCCTCAATTTTACCGCCGGCAGCTTCGATTGCAGCGCGAGCACCTTTAGTAACACGAAGGCCACGTACAGTAACTGCACGGTTCACTTCGCCAGACAGAATAACTTTAGCGTATTCAATCTGGATGCCAACAACGTTCGCGGCTTTCAGTGCGTTCAGATCAATAACATCGCCTTCAACAGCAGCAAAATCAGACAGACGAATCTCTGCAGTGATCATTGCTTTACGTGAAGTGAAGCCGAATTTCGGCAGACGACGGTATAAAGGCATCTGGCCACCTTCGAAACCACGACGTACGCCACCGCCAGAACGAGATTTCTGACCTTTGTGACCACGGCCGCCGGTTTTACCCAGACCAGAACCGATACCACGACCTACGCGTTTAGGCGCGTGCTTGGCACCTTCAGCCGGAGACAGAGTATTTAAACGCATCTCTTACTCCTCAACTTTAACCATGTAGGAAACCAAGTTGACCATACCACGTACAGCAGGAGTATCCTCGCGCTCTACTGTATGACCAATGCGACGCAGACCTAAACCGACCAGTGTTGCCTTATGCTTAGGCAGACGACCGATTGAACTGCGAACTTGTGTAATTTTAATAGTCTTAGCCATAGCCGATTACCCCAGAATTTCTTCGACGGATTTTCCACGCTTAGCTGCGACCATTTCTGGAGACTTCATGCTGTCTAAAGCATCCAGTGTTGCACGAACCACGTTGATTGGGTTTGTGGAACCGTAGGTTTTAGCCAGTACGTTGCGAACTCCAGCTACTTCTAAAACAGCACGCATTGCACCGCCGGCAATGATACCGGTACCTTCGTGAGCAGGTTGCATAAACACACGAGAACCAGTGTGTGTACCTTTCACAGGGTGGAACAATGTGCCGTTGTTTAGAGCAACGGTTTTCATACTGCGACGGGCTTTTTCCATCGCTTTCTGGATTGCTGCCGGAACTTCGCGCGCTTTGCCGTAGCCAAAACCAACGCGACCGTTACCATCACCAACTACTGTCAGTGCGGTAAAGCTGAAAATACGGCCACCTTTAACGGTTTTTGCTACGCGGTTTACCGCGATCAGCTTTTCCTGCAGTTCGCCAGCTTGTTTTTCGATGTGAGCCATCTTACACCTCTACCTTAGAACTGAAGGCCAGCTTCACGGGCAGCATCTGCCAGTGCCTGGACTCTACCATGATATTGGAAACCAGAACGGTCAAAAGCAACAACAGTGATGCCTTTTTCCAGTGCGCGTTCAGCAATTAATTTACCAACTATTGCTGCTGCGTCTTTGTTCCCAGTGAATTTCACTTGTTCATTGATAGCTTTTTCTGTAGTAGAAGCTGCAACCAATGTTTCAGAACCGTTTGGTGCGATAACCTGCGCATAAATATGGCGTGGAGTACGATGTACCACCAGGCGAGTCGCACCCAACTCTTGGATCTTACGGCGTGCGCGGGTCGCACGACGGATACGAGCTGCTTTCTTATCCATAGTGTTACCTTACTTCTTCTTAGCCTCTTTGGTACGCACGATTTCATCGGCGTAACGAACACCTTTACCTTTATAAGGTTCAGGACGACGGTAAGCACGCAGTTCTGCTGCAACTTGACCAATCACTTGCTTATCCGCACCTTTCAGTACGATTTCAGTTTGTGTTGGACATTCAGCAGTAATGCCTGCTGGCAGTGCGTGTTCAACCGGATGCGAGAAACCTAAAGACAAGCTTACAGCGTTGCCTTTGATTGCTGCACGGTAACCAACACCGACCAGTTGAAGCTTTTTAGTGAAGCCTTCGGTAACACCAACAACCATTGCATTACACAATGAACGAGTAGTTCCCGCTTGTGCCCATGCATCTTCAAAACCTTCACGAGGTTCGAAAGTCAGTTGGTTGTCTTCGTTTTTAACTTCAACTGCATTATGGATAGTACGAGTAAGCTCGCCGTTTTTACCCTTAATCGAAATAACCTGACCGTTGAGTTTTACCTCTACGCCGGCAGGAATGACGACGGGTGCTTTTGCCACACGAGACATTCTTTCCTCCCGAATTAAGCTACGTAGCAGAGAATCTCGCCACCAAGACCAGCTTGGCGAGCTGCACGATCAGTCATGACACCTTTAGAGGTAGAAACAACAGCGATACCTAAACCAGCCATAACTTGTGGCAGCTCATCTTTTTTCTTATAGATGCGCAGACTTGGGCGGCTTACACGCTGAATGCTTTCTACAACAGCCTTACCTTGGAAATAACGTAAAGTTAGTTCCAGTTCTGGCTTGATGTCGCCTTCAATTTTAAAATCTTCAATATAACCTTCTTCCTTCAGCACTTTGGCAATTGCCACTTTCAGCTTGGAGGAAGGCATGGTGACCGCAACTTTGTTCGCGGCCTGACCGTTACGGATACGGGTCAGCATATCCGCGATGGGATCTTGCATGCTCATCTGTCTTTACTCCCGTGATTCAAATGGAATTACCAACTTGCCTTTTTAAGGCCCGGGATTTCACCGCGCATAGCGGCTTCACGGACTTTAATACGGCTCAGACCAAACTTCCGCAGGAAACCGTGCGGACGCCCTGTTTGACGGCAGCGATTACGCTGACGAGAAGGACTTGAATCACGTGGCAGTGTTTGCAGCTTGAGAACAGCGTCCCAGCGATCTTCATCAGATGCTTTAACATCAGAGATGATAGCTTTCAGTTCTACGCGTTTTGCGAAGAACTTCTCAGCTAATTTAGCACGTTTTACATCACGCGCTTTCATAGATTTCTTAGCCATGAGTACCCTGCCTTACTTGCGGAACGGGAAGTTGAACGCTGCTAACAGTGCGCGACCTTCGTCATCTGATTTCGCAGTAGTGGTGATAGTAATATCTAAACCACGTACGCGATCCACTTTATCGTAATCGATTTCAGGGAAGATGATTTGTTCACGAACACCCATGCTGTAGTTACCGCGACCATCGAAAGACTTAGCGGGCAAGCCACGGAAGTCACGAATACGTGGTACAGCAATAGAAATCAGACGCTCAAGGAACTCCCACATGCGTTCGCCACGCAGGGTTACTTTACAGCCGATTGGATAGCCCTGACGGATTTTGAAGCCTGCAACAGATTTGCGTGCTTTGGTGATCAAAGGTTTTTGACCTGAGATCGCTGTTAAATCAGCTGCTGCGTTATCCAGCAGTTTTTTATCAGCAATCGCTTCACCAACACCCATATTCAGGGTGATCTTCTCGACCCGAGGGACTTGCATGACAGAAGTATAATTAAACTCGGTCATGAGTTTATTAACTACTTCGTCTTTATAGTAATCATGCAGTTTCGCCATCGTATACTCCAAAAATTACTTGATAGTTTCACTGTTAGACTTGAAGAAACGGACTTTTTTGCCGTCTTCGAATCTAAAGCCTACACGGTCAGCCTTACCAGTTGCCGCGTTAAAGATTGCAACGTTAGAAACTTGAATAGCCGCTTCTTTTTCAACGATGCCACCTGGTTGGTTCAGAGCCGGTACAGGCTTCTGATGTTTTTTAACCAGATTGATACCTTCAACGATAACTTTACTAGAAGAAATAACCTGCTTTACTTTACCGCGCTTACCTTTGTCTTTCCCAGTTAGCACGATAACTTCGTCATCACGACGGATTTTCGCTGCCATAGTTCGCTCCTTAGAGTACTTCAGGTGCCAGAGAGATAATTTTCATAAACTTCTCATTACGAAGTTCACGAGTTACCGGCCCAAAAATACGCGTACCGATTACTTGCTCGCTGTTGTTATTTAATAACACACAAGCATTACCATCGAAGCGAATGACAGAACCGTCAGGGCGACGTACACCCTTCTTGGTGCGCACCACTACCGCTTTCAGGACATCACCCTTTTTAACTTTACCGCGTGGAATTGCTTCTTTAACAGTAATTTTAATGATGTCGCCTACATGTGCATAGCGACGGTGCGAGCCACCTAGAACCTTGATACACATTACGCGACGTGCACCGGAGTTGTCGGCCACGTTCAGCATAGTCTGTTCTTGGATCATTTTAGTGCTCCGCTAAATGTCAACTACTACTGAGCCACCTCATTATGAAGAGGCCGTTCAAATATACCCATACTACGAGGGCGCGGCATTATAACACCACATCATCGTGTTGGACAGAAAAAAATAAACGGCTCAGTCAAAAAAGAGCCGTTTATTCATCAGGAAAAGTTATTCTATTACAGAACAGCTTTTTCTACAACGCGAACTAGAGCCCAAGACTTAGTCTTAGACAGTGGACGAGTTTGGCGGATTTCTACCACGTCACCGATACCACATTCATTGTTCTCGTCGTGTACGTGCAATTTAGTCGTACGACGGATGAATTTACCATACAGAGGGTGTTTCACCATACGTTCGATAGCAACAACAATAGATTTCTCCATTTTATCGCTAACTACACGACCTTGCAGAGTACGGATTTTATCGCTCATTACGCACCTGCCTTCTCAGTCAGTAAAGTCTTCACACGTGCGATATCGCGACGCACTTGTTTCAACAGATGAGACTGTTGCAGCTGACCACTTGCAGCCTGCATACGTAAATTAAATTGTTCACGCAGCAAGTTCAAAAGTTCAGCATTCAGCTCTTCAACGCTTTTTTCGCGCAGCTCTTGTGCTTTCATTACATCACCGTCTTAGTTACAAAGGTGGTTTTGATAGGCAGTTTCGCTGCTGCCAGAGAGAATGCCTCACGAGCCAGCTCTTCAGGCACACCGTCCATTTCGTACAGAACTTTACCAGGCTGAATTAAGGCAACCCAATATTCTACGTTACCTTTACCTTTACCCATACGAACTTCGAGTGGTTTCTCAGTGATTGGTTTGTCTGGGAACACACGGATCCAGATTTTACCTTGACGCTTAATAGCACGGGTCATAGCACGACGTGCCGCTTCGATCTGACGTGCAGTCAGACGACCACGGCCAACAGCTTTAAGACCGAAAGTGCCGAAGCTAACATCCGTACCTTGCGCTAGACCACGGTTGCGGCCTTTGTGCACCTTACGGAATTTTGTACGCTTTGGTTGTAACATCAGCGACTCTCCTTACTTGCGGCCTTTACGCTGCTGCTTTTTAGGTTGAGCAGCTGGTTTCTCAGCTTGTTCAACAGCAGCCATACCACCCAGAATCTCACCTTTGAAGATCCATACCTTAACGCCGAGAACACCGTAAGTGGTGTGCGCTTCTGAAGTGTTGTAATCGATATCAGCACGTAATGTGTGCAGTGGCACACGGCCTTCACGATACCACTCGGTACGAGCGATTTCAGCACCGCCTAAACGGCCACTGACTTCAACTTTAATACCTTTAGCGCCCAGACGCATTGCGTTCTGTACTGCACGCTTCATAGCACGACGGAACATAACACGACGTTCCAGCTGTGAAGAAATGCTGTCAGCAACTAATTTAGCGTCTAGTTCTGGTTTACGAACTTCGGCGATATTGATTTGCGCAGGAACACCAGCGATATCCGCTACTGTTTTACGCAGTTTTTCAACGTCTTCACCTTTCTTACCGATAACGATACCTGGGCGAGCAGTGTGAATAGTCACACGGATGCTTTTCGCAGGACGTTCGATAACGATGCGAGAGATTGACGCTTTTGCCAGTTCTTTATTCAAGTACTGGCGTACTTTAAAATCGCTGTCTAGGTTGTCAGCGAATTCATTGGTGTTCGCATACCAGGTAGAGTTCCAAGGTTTGACAATACCCAGGCGAATACCATTAGGATGTACTTTCTGACCCATTGCTAGTCTCCAGAGTCTCAGCGATCGGACACAACCACAGTAATGTGGCTGGTGCGCTTAAGAATACGATCTGCACGGCCTTTCGCACGCGGCATGATGCGTTTCATGGTTGGACCTTCGTCTACGAAAATTTTCGCAACTTTCAGGTCATCAATGTCAGCGCCATCGTTTTGCTCTGCGTTAGCAATAGCAGACTCAAGTACTTTCTTCACTAAACCAGCAGCTTTCTTGTTGGTGTAGGTCAGAATTTCCAGAGCTTGCGACACTTTCTTACCGCGAATCAGGTCGGCAACTAAGCGAACCTTCTGGGCAGAAGAACGAGCGTGGCGATGCATAGCTAAAGTTTCCATCTCTTCCTCCTATCCTTAACGTTTCTTAGCTTTCTTATCTGCCGCGTGGCCGCGATAAGTGCGAGTCGGTGCGAATTCACCCAGTTTGTGACCAACCATTTCGTCGGTTACGAAAACTGGAACATGCTGACGACCATTATGGACAGCGATGGTCAATCCGATCATATTAGGAAAGATCGTTGAACGACGGGACCAAGTCTTAAGAGGCTTCTTGTCTCCGCTTTCCACCGCTTTCTCTACCTTCTTCAGCAAGTGCAGGTCAATAAAAGGACCTTTCTTGAGAGAACGTGGCATGGTTTATCCTCTAATTATTTTTTAGAACGATGACGTACGATGAATTGATCAGTACGCTTGTTGCTACGAGTTTTCTTACCTTTGGTTTGAACGCCCCATGGTGTTACTGGGTGTTTACCAAAGTTACGGCCTTCACCACCACCATGTGGATGGTCTACTGGGTTCATCGCAGTACCGCGAACGGTAGGACGAACACCACGCCAGCGGCTAGCACCAGCTTTACCGAGAACACGTAACATATGTTCAGCGTTACCAACTTCACCAAGAGTTGCACGGCAATCAGCTAAAACTTTACGCATTTCACCAGAACGCAGACGTAATGTGACATAAGCACCATCACGAGCAACGATTTGAGCGTAAGTACCTGCTGAACGCGCTAACTGTCCACCTTTACCTGGTTTCAGTTCGATATTATGAACTGTAGAACCAACAGGGATGTTGCGCATCGGCAGTGCGTTACCAGCTTTGATTGCTGAATCGACACCAGATTGAATCTGATCGCCAGCTTTCAGGCCTTTTGGTGCAAGAATATAACGACGTTCACCGTCTTTATATAGAACCAGTGCAATGTTCGCAGAACGATTTGGATCATACTCCAAACGCTCAACAACTGCAGGAACACCGTCTTTGTTGCGTTTGAAGTCAACTAAACGATAATGCTGCTTATGGCCACCACCGATATGACGGGTAGTGATACGGCCATTGTTGTTACGACCACCGGATTTGCTGTTTTTTTCTAACAGCGGAGCATAAGGTTTACCCTTATGCAGCTCAGGGTTAACCACTTTAACTACGTGGCGACGGCCCGGAGACGTAGGTTTACATTTAACAACTGCCATTGTTCTTTACTCCTCCGACTTACTCAGCACCGCTAATGAAGTCCAAATTTTGGCCTTCCTTCAGCGTGACGTAAGCTTTTTTCCAGTCGCTACGACGACCGAAACGCTGACCGTGGCGTTTAGTTTTGCCTTTAACCAGCAAAGTGTTAACACCTTCAACTTCAACTTCAAACAGTTTCTGTACAGCAGCTTTGATTTCTGCTTTAGTCGCGTCTTTCGCAACTTTGAGAACGATGGTATTGCTTTTTTCCATCGCTGTAGAAGCTTTTTCAGATACATGCGGCGCGCGCAGTACTTTTAGCAGACGTTCTTCACGGATCATGCCAGCATCTCCTCAACTTGCTTCACAGCATCAGCAGTCATAACCACTTTGTCGAAGGCGATCAGGCTAACTGGGTCAATACCTGCTGCATCACGAACGTCAACCTTATACAGGTTACGTGCTGCTAAAAACAGATTTTCATCTAATTCAGCAGTGATGATCAGAACATCTTCCAGAGCCATATCTTTCAGTTTCTGTGCCAGCAACTTAGTTTTAGGTGCTTCAACAGAGAACTTCTCGACAACGATCAGACGATCTTGACGTACCAACTCAGAGAGAATGCTTTTTAAAGCACCACGGTACATCTTCTTATTAACTTTTTGACTGTGGTCCTGCGGTTTAGCTGCGAAGCTAACACCACCAGAGCGCCAAATTGGGCTCTTTACTGAACCAGAACGTGCACGGCCAGTACCTTTTTGACGCCATGGTTTTTTACCAGAACCAGAAACTTCAGCACGAGTTTTCTGAGCACGAGTACCTTGACGAGCACCAGCTGCATACGCAACAACTACTTGGTGAACAAGCGCTTCATTGAAATCACGCCCGAAGGTAGTTTCGGAAACAGTCAGCGCGCTTTGCGCGTCTTTCATTACCAATTCCATTCCTATCTCCTCGACGTTAAGCCTTGACAGCCGGTTTTACGATCAGGTTGCTACCAGTTGCTCCTGGAACAGCACCTTTGACCAGCAGCAGGTTGCGCTCAGCGTCAACACGTACTACATCTAAGCTTTGAACGGTTACACGCTCATTACCCAGTTGGCCTGCCATTTTCTTGCCTTTAAACACTTTGCCCGGAGTCTGGTTTTGACCGATAGAACCCGGAACACGGTGAGACAAGGAGTTACCGTGAGTAGCATCTTGTGTACGGAAATTCCAGCGCTTAACTGTGCCGGCAAAACCTTTACCTTTAGATGTACCAGTAACGTCGACTTTTTTAACGTCAGCGAAAATTTCAACGCTAATGCTTTGACCTACTGTGTATTCTGCACTATCTTCAATGCGGAATTCACGCAGGATACGGCCAGCTTCGACGCCAGCTTTAGCGAAATGACCTGCTTCAGGCTTAGTTACACGATTAGCTTTTTTGCTACCAGTAGTAACCTGAATTGCATTATAACCGTCAGTTTCTGCAGTTTTAACCTGAGTAACACGGTTATTTTCAATTTCGATAACAGTTACAGGTATAGAAACGCCATCTTCAGTGAAGATACGAGTCATACCGACTTTCTTACCGACTAAACCTTTCATTGTTTCAACCTCTCAATCGTTCGACGACCTGATTAACCCAGGCTGATCTGCACGTCAACGCCGGCAGCCAGGTCCAGACGCATCAGAGCATCAACGGTCTTTTCGGTTGGCTCAACGATGTCAACCAGACGCTTGTGAGTGCGAATTTCGTACTGATCACGCGCATCTTTGTTAACGTGCGGAGAAATCAGAACGGTAAAACGCTCTTTACGTGTCGGCAGCGGGATAGGACCACGAACTTGCGCACCAGTGCGCTTAGCAGTCTCTACGATTTCCGCAGTTGATTGATCGATTAAACGATGATCAAAAGCTTTCAGGCGGATACGGATTCTTTGGTTCTGCATGAGACCAGAGCTCCAACTATTTATAAACGTAAAATGATTACTCCTCGTACCCATTTCGATTGATGGGAGAGTGTAATCGTTCTTGATGTAACTTCCAAATCGGAAGTATTGTCTAAATGAGCAACAAATCGTTGACTCAATACTGATATTTCAGTCCTAAAATATAGGGCTTACTCATCAGTAAGCCCGCGCATTATACGTAAATTAGAGGGAAACACAAGTAATAGAGGAAAATATGTGCGTTTTTTTTGAAGAGAATTATTGAAAAGCCCCCTCAATCTTGAAAAAAGAGATAACTGGGGGCTTTTTATACAAATTTACTTAGTCAATCCCCATAGGATACTATGTTATTCTTCTTTAACCTGCGCTTGCAGGTAATTTTGAAGTCCCAAACGGCTAATTAGCCCTAATTGAGTTTCTATCCAATCAATATGGTTTTCTTCATCAGCTAAAATTTCAATCATCAGATCTCGACTGACATAATCATGAACCGAGTCCGCATATTTAATAGCTTCTTTTAGATTCTTTGCTCCATCGATTTCAAGCTGCAAATCTGATTTCAACATTTCTTCAACATCTTCACCGATATTTAACTTGCCAAGGTCTTGTAAGTTAGGAATACCGTCGAGAAACAGAATTCGCTCTATATATTTATCTGCGTGTTTCATTTCATCGATTGATTCGTGATATTCCATCTCATTGAGACGAGTAAGTCCCCAATTTTTAAACATACGTGCATGCAGAAAATATTGGTTGATTGCAACTAGCTCATTGCCCAGTAGTTTATTTAGGTGGGCTATCATTTTTTTATCACCTTTCATTTCTACCTCCATCGCTTCCAGTCTTTTAAGTGTAGTACTGAAATTGATGTTAGTATAATTTTCACACAATTCATTTAAACAAAAATGTCGTTAAACAAAAGATGAGAAGTTTCGAGGGAGTTCGAGGGAATAAATTTGAATGGTATTAAAGGCTATGCAACCTCAGTGGCACACGCATCCTCAAAAATCATTTGTTCTTCATATAAAATTGCCTTTGTCTGCCTAATACACTTCCCACATTCTAAGCCTATAGGCAAAATCTGCCGTAGGCCCTTCAACGAGGTCACTTGATATTTTCTTGCGGCATTTCTGATTTGTTTATCAGTAATGGCTTCACAAAGACAGATGTACATGATACTTACCTGTATAAATCACATACAGATAGTTTAAATGAAAATGATTTGCATTTCAATTATCATTGTTGATGGTTTACAAAGATCAGTTGCCACTGATCGATTAATTATACAACCAGCTAAAATTAAAAGAGCAAATAACTTTTAATATGAATAATACGGCTAATATATAGCAACGTAATACTGTAATTTTATGTAGTCAAATTTTGCTTATAACAACAAAAGGGCACCTAAAATAAGGTGCCCTTTTTTAAAACTAGATGAAGCTATA
>NZ_JAMPSX010000039.1:0-29384 GCF_028484875.1 Providencia sp. PROV032 | reverse complement strand
CCGCTCTTTCTGAATAAGAAAGAACCACTTAGTAAAAAAGGGCGTCTAATAGACGTCCTTTTTATACGTTGCAAAATTCAGACGTTGCAAAATTAAGAACCTATCTCATCAATCATTTGTATAATTATTGGTGAGATAGGCTCTGAAACAACGAATTGATAACTGTGCGGGCTACTTTGCGCAGTTATATGAGATTTATTAAGGTTTTGCTCGGAAGATATGGTATATTTTACTGCTGCCACAAAAAGAAAGTCACTTTCTTGATTGGTGTAGTTAAAAAATTTACTGAGCATGCTGAAATTCCTGCAAAATGGAATAGCACTTGTGAAATGGGTAGCACTTGTAAAGTGGTAGTACTGACGTACACGTAGTACTTGCGAAATAAAATGTTACTGCAACTTGTTATTTTTGCAGAACGAATAACGCTAATTACCTCCATTAACAAGGCTAATTACTTTTTAGATCGCAGGTGATGCTATTGATATCCCTATCAAATTTTTGCAGGCTTAGTTTGTAGTAATTGAGGGATATGTTGGCATATTCTATTGGTTTGGCTTGGTTGTCTTACCTTTGTAAACAAGCAAGCTTTGTACATACTTCATGGTAACAGGTTGAATTATGAGTGCGAATAGCGAAGCTCAAGGAAGTGGACGTAGTGCAGACATCTTCAAGTGGGTCATTGTCTGTGCCTTATTAATAATTGCTATTGTTGGTAATTATTACTTCCGTCAATATAATCTCGCGCTGCGTGCTTTTGCAGTTGTGGCTGTTGTCGCTATTGCAGGTGCTGTCGCTTTATGGACCACAAAAGGTAAAGCAACACTGGCGTTTGCACGCGAAGCTCGCGTCGAGATGAGAAAAGTCATTTGGCCTACTCGCCAGGAAACATTACAAACTACTTTAATTGTTGCTGCAGTAACGGCTGTAATGTCATTAATACTGTGGGGACTAGATGGTATTCTGGTGCGTTTAGTTTCATTTATTACAAGCCTGAGGTTATTCTAAATGTCCGATTCACCTAAAAAGCGCTGGTATGTCATTCAGGCATTCTCTGGTTTTGAAGGTCGCGTAGCACAGTCTTTACGTGAACATATCAAATTACATGCTATGGAAGATTCTTTTGGCGAAGTTATGGTTCCAACAGAAGAAGTTGTTGAAATCCGTAGCGGTCAGCGCCGTAAGAGTGAACGTAAATTCTTCCCAGGCTATGTCTTAGTCCAAATGGTCATGAATGATGACTCTTGGCACTTAGTACGTAGTGTACCGCGTGTAATGGGGTTCATTGGCGGGACGTCAGATCGTCCAGCGCCAATTAGCGATAAAGAAGTTGATGCTATAATGAACCGCTTACAACAAGTTGGTGATAAACCACGTCCGAAAACATTGTTTGAACCAGGTGAAATGGTTCGCGTTAGCGAAGGCCCATTTGCTGACTTTAACGGTGTTGTTGAAGAGATTGATTATGAAAAGAGCCGCTTAAAAGTCTCTGTTTCTATCTTTGGTCGTGCAACTCCAGTCGAATTGGATTTTGGTCAGGTAGAAAAAGCCTAATCTAAACGACAAAACTGACTTGCAAAAGCCGTGAAATTTGACTACAATTTCGCGCCTTTTGTTTTTATGTTCGGCACAATTAACGTGCGGGGCATGTTTAATGTAACGGGGAGCCTTGCAAACCGTAAGGCGCTATCACCCATCTAGAGGAAATATCATGGCTAAGAAAGTTCAAGCCTACGTTAAGCTGCAAGTTGCAGCTGGTATGGCGAACCCAAGTCCACCAGTTGGTCCAGCTCTGGGTCAACAAGGTGTTAACATCATGGAATTCTGTAAAGCGTTCAACGCAAAAACAGACAGCCTGGAAAAAGGTTTACCAATTCCTGTTGTTATTACTGTTTACGCAGACCGTTCTTTCACTTTCGTTACCAAAACTCCACCTGCAGCAGTTCTGCTGAAAAAAGCAGCTGGCGTTAAGTCTGGTTCAGGCAAGCCTAACAAAGATAAAGTTGGTAAAGTGACCTCTGCTCAGATTCGCGAAATCGCTGAAACTAAAGCTGCGGACATGACTGGTGCTGATCTTGACGCAATGATGCGTTCAATTGAAGGTACTGCTCGTTCCATGGGCCTGGTAGTGGAGGACTAAGACAATGGCTAAACTGACTAAGCGCATGCGCAATATCCGTGAAAAAGTTGATGCAACTAAACAGTACGACATCAACGAAGCCGTTGCACTGCTGAAAGAATTAGCAACTGCTAAATTCGTAGAAAGCGTTGACGTAGCTATCAACCTGGGCATCGATGCTCGTAAATCTGACCAAAACGTTCGCGGTGCAACTGTACTGCCACACGGTACTGGCCGTTCAGTTCGCGTTGCTGTGTTCGCACAAGGCGCAAACGCTGAAGCTGCTAAAGCTGCAGGTGCTGAACTGGTAGGTATGGAAGATCTGGCTGATAAAATCAAAGCTGGTGAAATGGACTTTGACGTTGTTATTGCTTCTCCAGATGCAATGCGCGTTGTTGGCCAATTAGGTCAAGTTCTGGGCCCACGTGGTCTGATGCCAAACCCGAAAGTTGGTACTGTAACTCCTAACGTTGCTGAAGCAGTTAACAATGCTAAAGCTGGTCAGGTTCGCTACCGTAACGACAAAAACGGAATCATCCATACCACTATCGGTAAAGTTGATTTCGACGCTGACAAACTGAAAGAAAACTTAGAAGCACTGCTGATCGCGCTGAAAAAAGCAAAACCAGCTTCTGCTAAAGGTGTTTTCATCAAGAAAGTTAGCCTGTCCACCACTATGGGTGCAGGTGTTGCTGTTGACCAAGCTGGTCTGTCAGCGACAGTTTAATTGCTATAGCTTTGGCTAATTGGTAATTAGGCTTTACCTTTGCGTCAAATTTGTATAAAATTTGACGCCTTGAGTTTGTTGGGTATAGCGATATATTCAACAAACCACGAATTTCGGTATGGAGTCTGGCCTTTCCAGACCCCGTCCAAGACCGCAGGTGTGGTTTATTAGTTATGATAGCTACTTAATTTACCTGCGTAGACGGTGACAGAGATACCTAGAATTTAATTCTGGATTCTATTCTGCTCACCGTGTTTTAGCGCTCTTACATAATGTTGTGTTTGAGTGATGTGAGTCCCGGGTTTTCCCGGTTAATCCAGGAGCAAGAAGCTAATGGCACTAAATCTTCAAGACAAACAAGCGATTGTTGCTGAAGTCAGCGAAGTAGCCAAAGGCGCGCTTTCTGCAGTTGTTGCTGATTCACGCGGCGTAACTGTAGCAAAAATGACTGAACTGCGTAAAGCAGGTCGCGAAGCAGGCGTTTATATCCGTGTTGTTCGTAACACACTGATCCGCCGTGCTGTTGAAGGTACTTCTTATGACGTACTGAAAGACGTGTTTGTCGGTCCAACCTTAATTGCTTTCTCTAACGAACACCCGGGCGCTGGCGCTCGTCTGTTCAAAGAGTTCGCGAAAGCGAATCCAGCATTTGAGATTAAAGCTGCGGCCTTTGAAGGTGAGTTAATCCAAGCGAAAGATATCGATCGTCTGGCAACTCTCCCAACTTACGATGAAGCAATCGCACGCCTGATGTCAACCATGAAAGAAGCCGCTGCAGGCAAATTGGTTCGTACTCTGGCTGCTCTGCGCGATCAGAAAGAAGCTGCATAAGCCCTTTCCTTCGTTGCTTTTTAACGTATAAACTATTTCTGAATTTTAGGAACACTTGTTATGTCTATCACTAAAGACCAAATCCTTGATGCAGTTGCAGAAATGTCTGTAATGGACGTTGTTGAACTGATTACTATGATGGAAGAAAAATTCGGCGTTTCTGCTGCTGCAGCTGTTGCTGTTGCTGCGGGCCCAGCTGAAGCTGCTGAAGAAAAAACTGAATTTGACGTTGTACTGTCAGCTGTTGGCGGTAACAAAGTTGCAGTTATCAAAGCAGTTCGTGGCGCAACCGGTCTTGGCCTGAAAGAAGCTAAAGATATGGTAGAGTCTGCTCCAGCGACCATCAAAGAAGGCGCGAGCAAAGACGAAGCTGAAGCTCTGAAAAAATCTCTTGAAGAAGCAGGCGCTTCTGTTGAACTTAAATAAGTTCAATTGCAAGAACGCAGCCTAATCTAATTAGGCTGATGGCTGGTGATTTTTTAATCACCAGCCTTTTTGCGCTGTAAAGCGTGATGGGTGTTAACAGCTTTTCACGCAGTTTTAATGTTAACAACAACCCTCCAATACTTCTTTCTATTGACGACTTAATATACTGTGTTCTTCGCTACGACCCGCTCGGGTAGCTCGGTAGCAAAAGTAACGCAATGAAATGATTTAAGAGTAATAGCAATGAGTATTAAGGAAAGTATTCATTTTCCGTTTCTTATAAAAAACGCGTTGCGGTTCTGTCTCTTATACTAAGAGCTAACCACTTGGGTCACTGATCAACGAGCTGAGGAAACCTATGGTTTACTCCTATACCGAGAAAAAACGTATTCGTAAGGATTTTGGTAAACGTCCACAAGTTTTGGACATACCTTATCTCCTTTCTATCCAACTTGACTCGTTCCAGAAGTTTATCGAGCAAGATCCTGATGGCCAGAATGGGCTGGAAGCTGCTTTCCGTTCTGTGTTTCCAATTCAGAGCTATAGCGGTAATGCTGAATTACAATATGTCAGCTATCGTTTAGGCGAGCCTGTTTTTGATGTTAAAGAATGTCAAATTCGCGGTGTAACTTACTCTGCGCCTTTGCGTGTGAAATTGCGTCTCATCGTTTATGAGCGTGAAGCACCGGAAGGAACTGTTAAAGACATCAAAGAACAAGAAGTCTACATGGGTGAAATTCCACTCATGACTGAAAACGGAACTTTCGTTATCAACGGTACTGAGCGTGTTATCGTTTCTCAGTTACACCGTAGTCCGGGTGTATTCTTCGACAGCGATAAAGGTAAAACACACTCTTCAGGTAAAGTGCTCTATAACGCACGTATTATCCCTTACCGTGGTTCATGGCTTGATTTCGAATTTGACCCGAAAGATAACCTGTTTGTACGTATTGACCGTCGCCGTAAATTACCTGCGACCATTATTCTGCGTGCAATGGATTACAATACAGAAGAAATCTTAAATCTATTCTTCGAAAAAACTGTATTCCAAATCCGTGATAATAAACTGATGATGACGCTGGTTCCTGAGCGTCTACGTGGTGAAACGGCTTCTTTTGATATTGAAGCGAACGGTAAAGTCTATGTAGAAAAAGGCCGCCGTATCACTGCACGTCATATTCGTCAGTTAGAAAAAGAAGAAATCAATAGCATCGAAGTGCCTGTTGAATATATCGCAGGTAAAGTTGTTGCTAGAGACTACATTGATGAAAGCACCGGTGAGCTGATTTGTGCAGCAAACATGGAACTTTCTTTAGACATGTTGGCGCGTCTGAGCCAGTCTGGTCATAAAACAATCGAAACATTGTTTACCAATGACTTAGACCACGGTGCTTACATTTCTGAAACCGTTCGTGTCGACCCAACTAACGACCGTCTGAGTGCATTGGTAGAAATCTACCGCATGATGCGTCCTGGTGAGCCACCGACCCGTGAAGCGGCAGAAAACCTATTCGAGAACCTGTTCTTCTCTGAAGACCGTTATGACTTGTCTGCGGTAGGTCGTATGAAGTTCAACCGTTCACTGAACCGTGAAGAAATTGAAGGTTCAGGTATCCTGAGTGAAGAAGACATCATTGATGTGATGCGTAAACTCATCGATATCCGTAACGGTAAAGGCGAAGTGGATGATATCGACCACTTAGGTAACCGTCGTATTCGTTCTGTTGGTGAAATGGCAGAGAACCAATTCCGTGTCGGTCTGGTTCGTGTTGAGCGTGCAGTGAAAGAGCGTCTTTCTCTGGGCGACCTCGATGCATTAATGCCACAAGATATGATCAACGCGAAACCAATTTCAGCCGCAGTGAAAGAGTTCTTTGGTTCTAGCCAGCTGTCCCAATTTATGGACCAGAACAACCCACTGTCTGAAATTACGCACAAACGTCGTATCTCTGCGTTAGGCCCTGGTGGTCTGACTCGTGAGCGTGCGGGCTTCGAAGTACGTGACGTTCACCCAACTCACTACGGTCGTGTTTGTCCTATCGAAACACCTGAAGGTCCGAACATTGGTCTGATCAACTCATTATCTGTTTATGCACAGACCAATGAGTACGGTTTCTTAGAAACCCCATACCGTTTAGTACGTGATGGTTTAGTTACAGATGAAATCCATTATCTGTCTGCGATTGAAGAAGGTAACTTCATCATTGCTCAGGCAAACACCGTTTTAGGTGATGATGGTAGCTTCGTTGAAGAACTGATTACTTGCCGTAACAAAGGTGAATCAAGCTTATTCAGCCGTGAACAGGTTGAATATATGGACGTTTCGACTCAACAGGTTGTTTCTGTTGGTGCGTCTCTGATCCCATTCCTTGAACACGATGACGCCAACCGTGCATTGATGGGTGCGAACATGCAACGTCAAGCGGTTCCTACTTTACGTGCTGACAAACCATTAGTCGGTACAGGTATGGAACGTGCAGTAGCGGTTGACTCGGGTGTTACTGCTGTTGCAAGACGTGGTGGTTCGGTTCAGTACGTTGATGCTTCTCGTATCGTTATCAAAGTTAACGAAGATGAGATGTACCCAGGCGAAGCTGGAATCGATATTTATAACCTGACTAAATATACCCGTTCTAACCAGAACACCTGTATTAGCCAGATGCCTTGTGTATCTTTAGGTGAGCCAGTTGAACGTGGTGACGTGTTAGCGGATGGTCCTTCAACAGACCTCGGTGAATTAGCACTTGGTCAAAACATGCGCGTGGCATTCATGCCATGGAATGGTTATAACTTCGAAGACTCCATCTTAGTTTCTGAGCGTGTTGTTCAAGAAGACCGTTTCACAACTATTCACATTCAAGAGCTCTCTTGTGTGTCTCGTGACACTAAATTAGGGCCTGAAGAAATCACTGCAGATATTCCAAACGTCGGTGAAGCTGCTCTGTCTAAACTTGACGAATCCGGTATCGTGTATATTGGTGCGGAAGTGAAAGGCGGCGACATTCTGGTTGGTAAAGTAACACCTAAAGGTGAAACTCAGCTGACGCCAGAAGAGAAACTGTTACGTGCTATCTTCGGTGAAAAAGCATCAGACGTTAAAGACTCTTCTTTACGTGTTCCTAACGGTGTATCTGGTACGGTTATTGACGTACAAGTATTTACCCGTGACGGTGTAGAGAAAGACAAACGTGCATTGGAGATCGAAGAAACTCAGTTACGCGATGCGAAGAAAGACTTAACAGAAGAGCTGCGTATTTTCGAAGCTGGCCTGTTTGCTCGTATCCGTTCTGTACTGGTTAACGGCGGAATTGAAGCTGAAAAACTGGACAAACTGCCTCGCGATCGTTGGTTAGAGTTATCTTTAGCAGACGAAGAGAAGCAAAACCAGTTAGAGCAATTAGCCGAACAGTATGACGAACTGAAATCTGAGTTCGAGAAAAAACTCGATGCAAAACGTCGTAAAATTACTCAAGGTGATGACTTAGCACCGGGT
Source organism: Providencia sp. PROV032 (assembly GCF_028484875.1). Lineage (NCBI taxonomy): Bacteria > Pseudomonadati > Pseudomonadota > Gammaproteobacteria > Enterobacterales > Morganellaceae > Providencia > Providencia sp. PROV032. Next base: position 21,791 of record NZ_JAMPSX010000039.1, on the reverse strand, counting down.
GTACTGAAAATTGTTAAGGTTTATCTGGCGGTTAAACGTCAAATTCAACCGGGTGATAAAATGGCGGGTCGCCATGGTAACAAAGGTGTTATCTCAAAAATCAACCCAGTCGAAGACATGCCTTACGATGAAAACGGTAACCCAGTTGACATCGTTCTGAACCCGCTGGGCGTACCATCACGTATGAACATCGGTCAGATTTTGGAAACCCACTTAGGGATGGCAGCGAAAGGTATTGGTGAGAAAATCAATGCTATGCTTAAACAGCAAGAAGAAGTTGCCAAACTGCGTGAGTTTATCCAAAAAGCGTACGATTTAGGTGATGATCCACGCCAGAAAGTTGACTTGAATACTTTCTCTGACGAAGAAGTTATGCGTTTGGCTGAGAACCTGAAAAAAGGTATGCCAATTGCAACACCAGTATTCGATGGTGCGAAAGAGAAAGAAATCAAAGAACTGCTGAAATTGGGTGGTCTGCCAACTTCAGGTCAGATTACATTATTCGATGGTCGTACTGGCGAGAAATTTGAGCGTCAAGTTACCGTTGGTTATATGTACATGCTGAAACTGAACCACTTGGTTGACGATAAGATGCATGCCCGTTCAACAGGTTCTTATAGCTTGGTTACTCAGCAACCGCTGGGTGGTAAAGCGCAGTTCGGTGGTCAGCGTTTCGGGGAGATGGAAGTGTGGGCACTGGAAGCATACGGTGCAGCCTATACTCTTCAAGAAATGCTTACAGTTAAATCGGATGACGTTAACGGCCGTACGAAGATGTATAAAAACATCGTCGATGGCAGCCATCAGATGGAACCTGGTATGCCGGAATCTTTCAACGTATTGCTGAAAGAGATCCGTTCACTGGGTATCAACATCGAGCTGGAAGACGAGTAATTCGTTTTATGCCGGAAGGTTCGCCTTCCGGCACATGTAAGCACTGGGATTTGGGGAGAGTGTCTTTGAACACTCACCTGACAGGTCTAACTCCGACAGGAGCATTTTGTGAAAGACTTAATAAAGTTTCTGAAAGCGCAAACCAAGACCGAAGAGTTTGATGCTATCAAGATTGCTCTGGCATCACCTGATATGATCCGTTCATGGTCATTCGGTGAAGTTAAAAAGCCAGAAACCATTAACTACCGTACGTTCAAGCCTGAGCGTGACGGTCTTTTCTGTGCGCGTATTTTCGGGCCAGTAAAAGACTACGAATGTCTGTGCGGTAAGTACAAGCGTTTAAAACACCGTGGTGTGATTTGTGAGAAGTGTGGCGTTGAAGTTACACAGACCAAAGTCCGTCGTGAGCGCATGGGTCACATTGAACTTGCCTCTCCGACTGCACACATTTGGTTCTTAAAATCACTGCCATCCCGTATCGGTTTGCTGCTTGATATGCCACTGCGTGATATCGAACGCGTTCTGTACTTTGAATCATATGTGGTTGTTGAAGGCGGTATGACTAGCCTTGAGCGTGCACAGATTCTGACAGAAGAGCAATACTTAGATGCGCTGGAAGAGTTCGGTGACGAATTTGATGCGAAAATGGGTGCGGAAGCAATCCAAGGCCTGCTGAAAAACCTCGATCTTGAGAACGAGTGTGAAACGCTGCGCGAAGAGTTAAACGAAACTAACTCTGAAACTAAGCGTAAGAAGCTGACCAAGCGTATCAAACTGCTGGAAGCCTTCATTCAATCTGGTAACAAACCAGAGTGGATGATCTTAAACGTGCTGCCAGTATTACCACCGGATCTGCGTCCATTAGTTCCACTCGATGGTGGTCGTTTCGCAACATCGGATCTGAACGATCTGTATCGTCGCGTAATCAACCGTAATAACCGTCTGAAACGTCTTCTGGATCTGGCTGCGCCAGACATCATCGTACGTAACGAAAAACGTATGTTGCAAGAAGCGGTTGACGCCCTGTTAGATAACGGTCGTCGTGGTCGCGCAATCACAGGTTCTAACAAACGCCCTCTGAAATCTTTGGCAGATATGATCAAAGGTAAACAAGGTCGTTTCCGTCAGAACTTACTTGGTAAGCGTGTTGACTACTCAGGTCGTTCTGTTATCACCGTAGGTCCATACCTGCGTCTGCATCAGTGCGGTCTGCCGAAGAAAATGGCTCTTGAATTATTCAAACCATTCATCTACGGCAAATTAGAATTACGTGGTCTGGCAACAACCATTAAAGCTGCGAAGAAAATGGTTGAGCGCGAAGAAGCGGTTGTTTGGGATATCTTGGATGAAGTTATCCGTGAACACCCAGTCATGCTGAACCGTGCACCAACACTTCACCGTCTGGGTATCCAAGCTTTCGAACCTATTCTGATCGAAGGTAAAGCTATCCAATTGCACCCACTCGTTTGTGCGGCATATAACGCCGACTTCGATGGAGACCAAATGGCGGTACACGTTCCTCTGACTTTGGAAGCTCAGTTAGAAGCACGTGCGTTGATGATGTCAACCAACAACATCCTGTCACCTGCAAGTGGTGAGCCTATTATCGTTCCTTCACAGGACGTTGTATTAGGTCTTTACTACATGACACGTGACTGCGTAAACGCGAAAGGCGAGGGCATGGTATTAGCCGGTCCTAAAGAAGCTGAGCGTGTTTACCGTTCAGGTCATGCTTCATTGCATGCCCGCGTTAAAGTCCGTATCACTGAAGAAGTGAAAGATTCGGAAGGTAACATCACTATCAATACTGGTTTAGTTGACACCACTGTTGGTCGTGCAATTTTATGGATGATCGTACCAAAAGGTCTGCCGTTTGCGCTAGTTAACCAAGCGTTAGGTAAGAAAGCGATCTCCAAAATGCTGAACACCTGTTACCGTGTTCTGGGCCTGAAGCCTACGGTTATTTTTGCTGACCAAATCATGTATACCGGTTTTGCCTATGCAGCACGCTCTGGTGCATCAGTTGGTATCGACGATATGGTTATTCCAGAGAAAAAAGCTGGGATCATCGCCGAAGCAGAAGCGGAAGTCGCAGAAATTCAGGAACAGTTCCAGTCTGGTCTGGTTACAGCAGGCGAACGTTACAACAAAGTTATCGATATCTGGGCAGCGGCAAACGAACGTGTTGCTAAAGCGATGATGGAAAACTTGTCGACTGAAGCGGTTATTAACCGTGATGGTGTTGAAGAGCAACAAGTTTCTTTCAACAGTATCTTTATGATGGCCGACTCCGGTGCTCGTGGTTCCGCCGCTCAGATCCGTCAGTTAGCGGGTATGCGTGGTCTGATGGCTAAGCCAGATGGCTCCATTATCGAAACACCAATCACGGCAAACTTCCGTGAAGGTCTGAACGTTCTCCAGTACTTTATTTCTACGCATGGTGCGCGTAAAGGTCTTGCCGATACCGCATTAAAAACAGCAAACTCTGGTTATCTGACTCGTCGTTTAGTTGACGTTGCACAGGACTTGGTTGTGACTGAAGACGACTGTGGAACTCACGAAGGTATCCTGATGACTCCGGTTATCGAGGGTGGTGACGTTAAAGAACCACTGCGTGAGCGTGTACTGGGTCGTGTGACTGCAGAAGATATCCTGATCCCAGGAACGGCAGACATTCTGGTTCCACGTAATACATTACTGCACGAAAAACTGTGTGACCTGTTAGAAGCTAACTCAGTCGACAGCGTTAAAGTTCGTTCAGTTGTAAGTTGTGAAACTGACTTCGGTGTGTGTGCTCACTGTTATGGTCGTGACCTTGCTCGTGGTCATATCATCAACAAAGGTGAAGCTATCGGGGTTATCGCGGCACAGTCAATCGGTGAGCCGGGTACACAGTTAACGATGCGTACGTTCCACATCGGGGGTGCGGCATCTCGTGCGGCGGCAGAATCTAGTATTCAAGTCCGTAACACAGGTACTCTGAAACTGGTTAACGCGAAATACGTAACGAACTCAGAAGGCAAACTGGTTATTACTTCACGTAATACAGAATTGCGTCTGATTGATGAATTCGGTCGTACGAAAGAAAGCTATAAAGTCCCTTACGGTGCGCACTTGACGAAAGGCGATGGCGATGCAGTAACGGGCGGTGAAACTGTTGCGAACTGGGATCCACATACCATGCCAGTCGTCAGTGAAGTATCGGGTATTATCAGCTTCTCTGACATGCTTGATGGTCAAACAATGACGCGTCAGACCGACGAATTAACCGGTCTGTCTTCAATCGTTGTTCTGGATACTGCGGAACGTACCAGTGGTGGTAAAGACCTGCGTCCTGCTCTGCGTGTTATTGACGCAAATGGTAACGATGTTCTTATCCCTAACACAGACATGCCTGCTCAGTACTTCTTACCGGGTAAAGCAATTGTTCAGTTAGATGATGGCATCGCTATTAACGTCGGTGATACCTTAGCACGTATTCCACAAGAATCTGTGGGTACTAAAGATATCACGGGTGGTCTACCACGCGTAGCTGACTTGTTCGAAGCACGTCGTCCGAAAGAGCCAGCAATCTTGGCTGAAATCAGCGGTATTATCTCGTTTGGTAAAGAAACCAAAGGGAAGCGTCGTCTGGTTATTACGCCATTAGATGGTAGCGATCCTTACGAAGAGATGATCCCTAAATGGCGTCAGCTCAACGTGTTCGAAGGTGAGATTGTTGAACGCGGTGACGTAGTTTCCGATGGTCCAGAATCTCCACACGATATTCTGCGTCTGCGTGGTGTCCATGCTGTTACGCGTTATATCACGAACGAGGTTCAGGAAGTTTACCGCTTACAAGGCGTTAAGATTAACGATAAACACATCGAAGTTATCGTTCGTCAGATGCTGCGTAAAGTGACTATCGCGGATGCAGGAAGCTCTGAATTCCTCGAAGGTGAACAAGTCGAGTACTCACGTGTTAAAGTTTCGAATCGTAAACTGGAAACTGAAGGTAAAATTCCAGCTAACTTTGCTCGTGACCTGTTGGGTATTACTAAGGCATCTCTGGCAACAGAATCCTTTATCTCAGCAGCATCGTTCCAAGAAACAACACGCGTACTGACTGAAGCTGCCGTTGCTGGTAAACGTGATGAATTACGTGGTCTGAAAGAAAACGTTATTGTTGGACGTCTGATCCCAGCAGGTACTGGTTTTGCGTATCACCAAGACCGTATCCGTCGCCGTCATCTGAACGATGTTGTGGAAGCTCCACAAGTGAGTGCAGATGAAGCAACAGCGAATTTAGCTGAGCTATTAAACGCAGGTTTTAGCAGCGACAATCAGAACTAATTTCTGATTTCACTGTAAAATTCCTGATTGAAGCCAGTGCCGACAAGGTACTGGCTTTTTTTATATCTAATAATTTTATAAATTTAATTTTTTCCAGTTAGCACCAGCCAACTCACCCATAAAGTCTTTTTATGTCGCACATTTATCTGAATATGTAATACGTATTTCTACTTTTGAAATATATCGAACACTAAAAAGAAGTAATAATAAATTGTTCGACTAAAGATAAATAGTAATAAAAACAATGATAAAAATTTATTTTTAAACTATTTAATTGAAATAAATAAAAGGAATATGCGATGGATAAAAAAAAGACAAATGAACAGACTGATACAAATCAAACCAACCTTTCGGATTATTATGGATTACTATCAAATTCAGTAGGAGTAATGAATACATCTCAGATCGTTACAGGGAGTGGGCAAATTGCATTAGATTTAGTTGTGGTTATCGATACGAGTGGCTCAATGTCTGATGAAGCAGGGGATTTGAGCAAACAGATTGATGCGACGATTGAAGCTGCATCAGCAAAGTGTCCATCCCACCTTCGGGCGACATTTTTAGGTATCGAAGGGACTTGGGCAAACACAAAGTTTGACCAATCTGCCAGTGAATATTTAATCAAAATAGGTGCGAACGAAAGGGACCTACAAGCTAGATTACCGTTTAAAGAATCCGATGGGCGAGATCATGCTGGAAATAAAGAGGATTTATGTCGGGCAGTTATTGATATTAGTAAGCATTTTGACTGGCGAGATGATGCGCGTAGGGCTATTTTTGTCTTGGGTGATGAAGGAATGGAGGGGGGCGGTGGAATTCTCACGCGTGCTGCCATCGCAAAAAATAATGAAGCGATATCCGTTGCTCAAGAAAGAGGTATTAAGGTGTATACCTACCAAGGCACACCGGATGATAACCCAAGCAATCTAGATCGCTTTCCGACCTTGGTGGATAGAGATAACGTGACGCGAGAATATGAACGCCTAGCTAAAGAAACTGACGGTCGAGCGTATATTTACACCACTGGGATTGCAAACTTCTCGTTGGTTTTACAGGAAATACTGTGTGATAGTTTAACACCGCCAGTAAAACCGGATAGAAGACTTTCAGAATGCGACTCTGTTTGTGAAAACTTGCCACTCATTATAACTACCGTGAATACGTTGTCTGATATTATAAAAAAGACAATAGATTCTTGCTGCCCGGATCCCAAACATGATGCCCCCTCAGACTGCCAGTGTAAACATTAGAATTGGTTAGCTAGAAAAAGTAAAAAGCGGGAATATGTCCCGCTTTAATTATGTGAATGGTAAATATAGTAATTAGTAAAAAATACCAATAATCGCACAGTGAGCCACAAAACCTACCATCAACGGCACGGCGGTTCGTTTTACTACGTCAAACGGCTGCAGTTTTGCGCCACTGGATACGGCAATAATAACCCCCGCAACAGGCGACATACCTCGACCCATGTGTGAGGCTTGTTGCATAGGTAAAATCATCGCGATCGGGTTAACACCCATACTATGTGCAATTTGTGGAATTAACTCCACAAATGCCAAGAACGGTGCATTACCTGACCCCATGATGATTGCTGCAGCTAAAGTGACTAAGGCGAACACAATCGCCATGGCAAATGGTGGTAAGCCGACGGATTCAGCACCTAAAATCAGTTGGTCAATTGCTCCACTGACTTTAATACCATGAGCGAACACGCCAGCGGCAACCAATAAGCCAACCACATTACTAAATGCATGACCCATACCATTTAGAAATGTTTGGAACCCATTACAAACCAGTTTGAAGTTACGTACACGAAGAGTTTCAATCACCATACAGATTGCCATTGCAATCAGTACGATAGTCACGACATCTAAGTGAATACCTGAAAAAAATAAATTGGATGTTCCGACCGCCATAATAATGGGTAACATAGGAAGAAGTGCATAATACCCAGGAACTGACTTAGTAATTTCTTCTTTTTCATGTGACTGAACGGCTTTACCAATTTCAGGTACGAAACCTTGTTTTCGATCACAGTGACGTTGCCAGAAAATATGGGTAATACCGACGACCAATACAGTGGCTAATGCCGCAGGCCCTTGATAGTACAGCACATACTCAACGACAGACATATCGACCGCTTTCGCACCACGAATGGCATCAATCGCGGTTGGTGTGTAAGCCACCCCAAGAGAAGTTGCGATAACCCCAGCCGCAGAAGCGGGCGATAGACCCAAACCTATCATAATTGGGAACATGGTTCCCATTAACAGTACGGCTAAGCCTGTCGCTGATGGAATGGCTAATTGCAAGATACTCGCCAGCAAGAAAGAGAAAAATAGCAATACATAAGGTGAACGCATATTTTTCAGGGGTTTTGTTGCGACACGTACCACTGCTTCATTGGCACCGATATGGTCCATATAGTGCGCAAAGCCCATCAATGCCATGATCATTAAACCGAGATCCGCTGCACGGCTACTGAATAAATCTCTCATGACTTCAAAGGGGTCGAGCCAAGTGATACCGGTGGTGGCGACATTTTTAGGGAGGATAGGTCCCCAGCCAAGGGCTAGGGTGAATATCATTAACACTAAGCCAGCGATTAAAAGTACTGGCTCGGCTTTATATCCCTTCAAAATAAACCGCGCAACCAAAACAACGATAATTAGAACCGTTAGAATTGGGATCATGCTTTAGCTCCTGGTTTGAAGCGTTCTGCGGTGATTTGTACCACTTGTTTTAGTACATCGCTGGCGGCGTAAAGGGATTTCACTGGCAGGTATTCATAGATTGAATGGAAATTATGCGCTCCGGTGAAGATGTTAGGGCAAGGTAAACCATTTTGCGATAATGCAGCTCCGTCATAGCCACCACGCATTGGGATGACTTTTGGCGTAATGCCACAAGCTTGATAGGCATCAACAGCGATATCGATTGGATAACGATTGTCACCTTGTAAGCTGTTATAAACGTTAGAGTAGCGATCGGATAATTTACAAACGACACTCTCTTTACCCCATAAGCCTTCACAACTTTCAGCTAGTTGCTTCAGGAAAGCCATACGTTTGCGATAGCCGTCTTCGGTAAAATCACGCACATCCATTTTTAAAACAGTACGGGCGCTGTTACCTGACATTTGTTTCACCCAATAATAACCTTCACGGCCTTCAGTATATTCAGGCGCTTCTCCGCCCGGAAGCATGGCAATGAATTTCTGGGCCATTAGTAACGAGTTGATCAGCTTACCTTTTGCGGACATTGGGTGTGCGGATTTACCCGTAAAGATGATTTCGGCATCACCTGCGTTCCAGTTTTCATAAACTAATTCACCAATACCACAGCAGTCGAGGGTATAGGCAAAATCAGCACCGAATTCTTTAACATCGAAAACTTTAGCGCCACGTAGCCCTTGCTCTTCATCCGGCACAAAACCAATTTTAATTGTACCGTGTTTAATTTCTGGGTTTTGTTTAAAGTATTGCAGCATATCCATGATAGAAGCAATAGCGGCTTTATCGTCAGCACCTAATAAGCTGGTTCCATCAGTGACAATGATGTCATCACCGATATAATTCACCAGTTCAGGGAACTCACTCTTACGTAGATAAATATTAAGCTCTTTATTCATACACAAATCTTCACCGGTATATGGCAAGATTTGTGCTTTAGTGTCATTGGTTTGTTCTGCACTGGTGTCTAAGTGGCCAAAGAAAGCAACCGTCGGCACATCATAATCAAGGTTAGATGGCAACGTTGCGGTGACAATGGCTGTGTCACGCAGCTTAATATCTTCAACGCCGAGAGCTTCTAGCTCTTGAACCAGCTGCTTTGCAAGGACGCGTTGTCCTTCTGAGGAAGGCATAATTCCTGCCGCGCCCTTTTCCCTATCAGTGGTGGTGTTAATTTTGGTGTAAGAAATAAACCGCTCAACAATATTCATTCTTTTATTCCCCAGCATCTTATAGAATGCGTTTTACATTAGTTATATCTGTGGTTGTAATTTCATTTCACAGTATTATTCTTTTATCACAATTAAATATATTCTGAATATCAGACCTGAGCCATTTTTCTAAGAAATGCTAGTGAGAATATAAAATTGATAATTAATAGTGGCATTATTTGAATAATGGATTAGAATGAACGTTGTTATCCTCTTCAGTTTTTTTTGTTGTTAATTTATTGATATTAAAGATGAAAAATGTTTTATTTTAGTTAGAAACATTTTTTCCCTCCTTATCTTAGATCTGTTTATAAATACATGGTTTATAGCTCAGTGATATTATTTTAAATAATATTTTCATTCTTTATATTTTTTATTTTATCAATATATATAAAATCCAGAATGGTGTTTAATAGTGCATATTGTTGTTTTTATAAGATAAGTGACCGCTCACTGGTGTTTTTATTATCAAATATGAGAGGTTTTTGTTGTTTTGGTTTTGAAGTATGTTGTTGTTTTTATGGGCGTTTAACTATAGATATATAAATTGGATTAATGAATGAAAAATATCGTAAATTTCATATTTGTAAAATAAGCGGTGTTTTAATGGTATACAAGTGATTTTTTTGTCATGATAAAATTAACAATACCATTTATTTTGCATAGTTTGATAAAAAATCAAATTTAAAACATGCAAATGTATACATAAATATGAAGCAAGGAACCAATATGCCTAATTTTACGATAAGTAAAAATAACATTATCTCAGGTTTTCAATGGTTCTTTTTTATCTTTTGTAATACGGTTGTTATTCCTCCGACGTTACAGTCCGCTTTTCATTTATCACCACAAACTACATTTGTTATTACCCAATATGCTTTCTTATTAACAGCTCTGGCTTGTTTATTGCAAGCATTCTTAGGGCACAAGCGCTCAGTAATGGAAGGGCCGACAGGGTTGTGGTGGGCAACAATTTTGACTGTCACATTATCAGAATCGATGCAAGGAACTTCTCTTGGCACTATCGGCTGGAGTTTAGCTATTGGTATTTTCTTGTCTGGGGTCGTGACTATTCTTATTGGTTTGAGTGGATTGGGCGGTTGGTTGGCGAGTTTGTTTAAACCGGGTGTTTTAGTCGTATTCATGTTTTTGCTTGGCGCCCAGTTAGTAACTATTTTCTTAAAAGGAATGCTAGGACTACCATTTGGTGTTGGCAGTGAAAATATTACAGTCAATTACCCTGTCTTCTTTTTAGCGCTTGCAATACTGATATTTGTCATCGGGATGATCATTTATTTACCTATGAGTATCAGTAAATATGCATTATTGATTGGAACAATTACCGGATGGCTTGCTTATAGTGGGTTATTTGGTAGCACAATATCATCAGTTTCATCAGGGGAATGGGTGCTATTTCCATTAGGTCGCTCCGATGAAGTCAATATGAGTATTGTATTGACGGCTATTTTGGCGGGGATATTAAACACATCCAATACGTTTGGAGCGATGCGAGGAACTGATGTGTTTTACCCCAATTCATTGCCGACGAAGTCTCTATATCGACGCAGTTTTATGATGTCAGGGTTCGTCACAATATTAGCCGCGCCAATAGGGGTGGTGCCTTTTTCACCGTTTGTTTCATCCATTGGCTTAATTACTCAAACAAAAGATAGTTCACGTATCTCTTTTAGTATTGGTAGCCTTATTTTCTTATGTGTGGGGGGCGTTGCGGTATTAACTCAATTTTTTCGCTCTTTACCGTTAGCCATTGGTAGTGCAGTCATGTTGGCGACTTATCTGCCCCTGTTATTTTCTTCATTTTCATTTCTGGCAGATATGAAGCTGAATGCACGTAATATTTATCGTCTCGCATTACCTATTTTTATTGGTATCTTCTTGATGTCAGCACCTGCTGCGGTATTAAATTCTTTGCCAACAATGTTTAGTTCTTTATTGGGCAATGGGTTACTCATGGGTATTATATTGGCACTTATTTTAGAAAATACGATCAAGTGGGATAACATTGCTTAATATTTTGATAAAAAAAGCAAAGATGAAGAAAAATCTTTGCTAGAAAAGAAATAAAAAGGGATATGGTTTCATTTGGGCGTTTATTTTTTAGTATAAACCCAATTTTTTATATCAATAGGCTTAGTGATGATTTTGTTATCAATCAAAAATTGTTGAGTTTGCTTTAACTTACTGATGTCATTATCAGTAATATTAACGGAATAGCGTTTAGAAAAACTATCTATACTATGAAAATCATGTATTTTTTTAATGATTTCAACATTAGTATCGCTTTCTTTAGCAAGTAAAATTTCTGCCTGATCGGGATTGTTTTGCGCATATTTACTTGCTTTTAATAAAGCAATACTCATTGCTTTAATTACATTCTCATTTTGATTTATGAATGCTTCTCTCCCTACGATAACAGAAATACCTGAGAGTTCAGGTTCAGTACGGGTTGAATAAAGTGTTGTAATCGTTGGGGATTTATTTTCCAAACGGGCGGTACTTTGCTCAGTCCATACCATCGCATCAATTGCTCCGTTTAATAATGCGGATTCAGCATCATTTGTCATTTGAATAATATTGAAGTCAGATAATTTATACCCTTGTTGTTCAATAAATAGCGTGAAATACCGTTGCATATACGTTCCTCGTGGTAATGCAACTTTCTTGCCTTTAAGGTCAGCTAATGAGTGAATATTGCTATCTTTTCTTACTGCGATATTGGCATTGATGGAAGAATCCTCTGACATGATTAATTTTAAGGGTACACCTCTCGATGTGGCTATAATTCCTGGAAAATCAGCATAAACAGCAATATCAATGGCATTTGTCGCTAGGCCTTCATTGACGGCAGGCCCTGCTCCTGCAAAACCAGAAATGGAATATTGGTAATCAACTTTTTGTAGCTCTTCTTCAAGATATCCTAGCTGTTTTGCTAAACCGAGCAAACCACTTAAACGACCATTATTATCTGCTGTACCAATACGAACAATTTTTTCATTATTTTTACTGTCAGGTAGACTTTCATCCCCACAACCAACTAAAATGAACGAAATTAATACTATAATAGGAAATTTGATATAATTTAATAATACCATGATATGTTCCTTCTAGATTTCATATTCACTTGCAAAAAGTTCTGCAGAATTATCAAAAAATTCTTGAAGAATAATTCTTTTATAATATGCAAAATCAGAACTGCCTCGATTTCGTGGATAAGGAAGATTAATATCAATTATTTTTTTTTATGTTTCCAGGGCGGGATGACATTATAATTACTCGATTTCCCAAATATATTGCTTCTTCAATATCATGAGTAACTAAAATCATCGTCAGTTGCTTTTCTTGTTTGATAGATAAAATCTCTCGTTGCATCTCAATTTTGGTTAAAGCATCAAGTGCACCAAGCGGTTCATCCAATAACAATAGTTCAGGTTGGGTGATTATGGTACGGGCAATTGCTGCACGTTGTGCCATTCCTCCTGAGAGTTGTTTGGGATAAGCATTAGCAAACTCAGTCAAATTTACGAGTTTTAAATAATTTTCAACTAGAATTTTCTTCGTTTTTTTATCTATATGGTCTAATCCGAAAGCGATATTATCGGCAATTGTTAACCAAGGTAGAAGCCTATTTTCTTGAAAAATCATTCCTCTTTCTATATTTGGTTTGGTTATCTCTTTATTTTTAAATAGTACACTTCCACTATTGAATTGGTTTAAGCCTGCAATTATGCGTAGTAAAGTACTTTTCCCACAACCACTATGGCCAACGATAGCAACAAATTCACCTTGTTGAACTTGAAGGTTAATATCTTCTAAAACAGGAAGTAATTTATTATTGATAGTAAAGTTTTTAAATCCATTTTTGATTGACAGCATATCTATCTCCTTTCTCTTCTTAACCATGGCAGAAGGTAATAAGATATAATTAATAAAATTTTATCTAATAATAAACCGACTATACCGATAACAAGAATACCCACTATAACGACTGGGGAATCTAGCATAATCCGGGCATCATTGATGCGATAGCCAATACCCGAGTTAGCTGCGATCATTTCTGCTGCAACAACTGTTGCCCAAGATAACCCCATTGCAAGCCTTAAACCTGTAAATAGGTTGGGAAGTAGTGATGGAATATAAATTTTTCGTAATTTTTGCCAGATATTGAATTGATAAAGATTACCTAATTCAATATAAGTCATAGGTGTCGTTTGTATTCCATTGATAGTACTTAGTAAGATAGGGAAAAAGGCACTTTTTATAATAAGAATAATTTTAGTTACTTCACCAATCCCAAACCATAAAATCAATAATGGTATCCATGCTAGTGGAGGAATTTGACGTATAGCATTTAATGTTAGGTTGAAAATTTGGTTTGTTCGTAGCGACAATGCCATGATAATACCAAGAAAAAAAGCAAAAATAGCAGCGATAAAAAAGGCTATTAATACTCGGGATAAACTAATTGATAAATCTTGCCATAATTGCCCAGAATATAGCTGGAAATTCAAAGAATGCCATGCTTGTGGAATAGATGGAAAAATAACAGGAGAAACACCTCCAACTGTTGTTGTAATATACCAAGTTGTAAAAATAATAACTGGAAGTAGAAGCAAGAAAAAACTGTTTTTCAACATGATATATAAGCCTCAACTTATTTTGTCGAAATATTGATTGAGGAAACTCACATATGTTGTTGTATCCTGTAATCCAACGAGTTTATCCACTAATTTCCCATTATTTGAAACTGCAATAATAGGTATGCTTCTAAGTGAATACTTTTGAAGGATTTCAACAGAATTATCTACAGAGAGATAATTGATTTTATTGATTGAGTAACGTTTTACTAATGAAGGTAATAACTCACTCAATACTTTACATTTATTGCACCAACTAGTACCGAAGAATATCAAATTATTTTTATTTTCATTAATAATTGAGTCGAATGTTTTACTATCTATTTCATATATGTTATCGGAAAAGAAAAAGGTATCAGATTTTTTAGAGGGATGATTATCTCTAGTTCGAGCAATACATAAGATATCATCATCTGAAACTTTATGTTTTATTATTCCTTCGATATACACTCCTGTAATTGTATCTTTAGGAGCTGCATTTGGTAATCGGAATTGAGAGACATCCATAGGTGCTATGCTATTTTCTTCAGGTATATCTAATTGAGGGATCCAATCATAAGGGATTCTATAAGCACGATAGATCATATTATTGCGTTTTTTTCCTTCTCGCCAGTAAGGCGAGACATATTCCCACACAATCTCATGTTCAGCTGTTATTTCAATCAATCGCCCATTTGAGCCTTCGGTAATTAAAGTATTACCATTTGGTAGACGCTGAGCGCTACTTACATATGGGCTATAGAATCGACTTGAATCCATGGGAGCGGCAAAGCCTAGTTTTTCTGCATCATGTTGCCAAATAATTTCGAGAGTAACTGGGTTTATTTCTAATAATCGAGAACTATCTCGCCATGCATTTTTTAAGCCATATACAGATGAAGGGTTTGGTGCTCCATAACCTGCCCAGCCTCCATTATCAAAAATTAACAGATTTCCTGCTCCTGGAAGGCCATGAGGTATAATATGAGCATGATGAGGTCCGATAATCCAACCAAGATGATGAACTTGTTTGTCGTTATAATCGGGCCCTAATTGCCAAACTATTTTTCCAGTTTTTCGGCTCGTTATTCCGATTATATTTGCTTCTCTAGAATCCCAAATAATATTATCAGGATGAAAACGTTCGTCTCCATGATCATAATGTAGATTTGGTCCTATACGAGACATGGTATTAATATGTAGATAATCTCCCATGCCTCCACCAGCACTACGCATATTTGGGTTACGATATAAAACATTTCTAGCTTCTTCGCTGAAATTTAATTCTGAAAAGTGATCGCTAAATGCCCATTGCCAGATAATATTACCTTGCCAATCTACTTCGATAAAAATATCATCAAGTAGCCATTTATCTGATATTTCAGGTTTGTAAATATTCTTATGGCATAGTATTAGAGTATTTCCGCTATGGGTTTGTGATGTTAATGTAGGAGAGTAATAACCAACTGGGTTTCCATCACGTTGAAAATCATGATGTTGTCTTGCCATCCATATTATTTCTTGATTGGGATCTTGTATTCTTTCTAATTTATTGAATGACCATATAATGTTACCATCCCAATCAAATTGAACTAAATCAACTTGATCTTGAACACCATATTTAGGTGATCGCAAACCATGACTACCAAATAAATATCCACCAGGTAAAATTTTATTAGGAAAACCATCAACTCCTTGCCATAAATGCACTTCTCGACCATTCATATCAATTAATAGCGCACCTTTTCCAGGTGCGTTAAAAAGGGTATAACCACTAAATGTTTTTTCTTTATTGAAAATAGTAGTTCCTGAAGGATAAATACTTGGGTGTCCCATATTAAATATTCCTATAGTAAATTTTTTCTATGTGGAATAATGGTATAAAGGTAATGGGTTTTGAAATATCTTTTATTATGGTGTTATAACTTAATAGAACAATAAAGTAATGTTCTATTAAGTTTTTATATTTATAATGTTACGTAATAAGAATATAATACGTAATTAATACAAAAAGTTAAAAATATGATTGATTTTTTCCTAGTGATGGCAATAAGTATTGCTCATATTTTATGATTAGTAGCACAGTATGAATGATATTAAACTATATATGAATTCATTTACTGATCGTTACTTGCGGGCTAACATCGCGTTAGCCCGCAAGATTTAACGGCCTAAATAGCTATCCCAATCTTTCCAAACGGGCTGTAAACCGGCTTGCACAAGGGCATGTGCGACTTGAGCGGCACTGCGGTTATCATTTGGGGAAAACTGTTCTAACTCTTCTTTGGTATCTGCATATCCACCCGGCTGGGTTTTTGAGCCGGCACTGACGTTGTTAATTGCCAATGGTACCACGTGATCACGGAAATAAGGTGATTCACGGGTTGAGAGGGAAAGCTCAACATTCGGGGCTAATAAGCGAAAAGCACAAATTAATTGCACTAATTCTGCCTCACTCATCAGTGATGCCGGTTCAACGCCACCCGCACAAGGGCGCAAGCGAGGAAAAGAGATAGAATAACGACTTTGCCAGTAGTATTGTTGTAAGTACAACAAATGTTCTGCAACCATATAGCAATCGGTACGCCAACTGTTTGATAAACCAATTAACGCGCCAAGGCCGATTTTATCTATACCTGCTTCTCCTAAACGCTCTGGAGTGGCTAGGCGCCAGTGAAAATCCTGCTTTTTGCCTTTGAGATGATGTAGCTGATAGGTGGGCTCATGGTAGGTTTCTTGATAGACCATCACACCGTCTAACCCCAACGTTTTCAACTCCTTATATTCATCTGTGCTTAGTGGCTGCACTTCCATCATTAACGAACTGAAATAAGGGCGAATGATGGGGAGTGTGTGGCGGAAGTAGTCCATACCCACTTTACTTTGGTGCTCCCCTGTAACCAGCAATAAGCTATCAAAACCAATTTTGCGAATGGTTTCGCACTCATTAATGATTTCGTCGTCATTTAGGGTTTTACGTTTGATTTTATTACTCATCGAAAAACCGCAATAAGTACAATCATTTGCGCATAAGTTCGATAAATAAAGTGGCACGTAAAATCCAACGGCATGGCCAAAGCGCTGGCGGGTGAGTTTCTGAGCCTTTTGTGCCATTAGTTCAATATAGGGACGGGCAGCAGGGGAAAGCAGTGCCATAAAATCATCGAGTGTGAGTATGTCTGCCGCCAAAGCGTGTTCCACATCGACAGCGGTTTTACTGTTTATCCGCAGTGTCGTATCGTCCCAATCCAGCGCTTGTAAGCGTTCTTGGAAACTTGGGATCATGATAAGGCCCCTAAGAAACTGGTTAACGGACTGGATGCTTGCGCCTGTTGCTTCGGTGCAGCTAACCCACTTTGATAGGCCAATTCAGCTGCTTCGACAGCCAATTTAAACGCTTTTGCCATAAGTACAGGTTGCTTCGCTACCGCGATTGCAGTATTAACTAAAACGGCATCCGCCCCCATTTCAATCGCTTCTGCCGCATGGCTTGGAGCACCGATTCCCGCATCGACGACGACTGGCACAGAAGCTTGTTCAATAATGATACGAAGCATTTCTTTAGTTGCTAAGCCTTTGTTTGTGCCAATCGGTGCGCCTAATGGCATAACAGCAGCACAGCCAACCTCTTCTAAACGACGGCATAACACCGGGTCTGCGCTGCAATAAGGCAATACAACAAATCCCTCTTTAACGAGCTGCTCTGCGGCGAGTAATGTCTCAATGGGATCCGGTAGTAAATAACGCATATCTGGATGAATTTCGAGTTTGACCCAATGAGTACCGAGGGCTTCTCGAGCTAGGCGCGCAGCAAACACCGCCTCTTGGGCATTTTTCGCCCCTGACGTATTCGGTAATAGTTTCACACCCAGTTCTTGCAGAGGTTGTAGAATGCCATCATCTTGCCCACGTAAATCAATACGTTTCATTGCCATTGTCACTAATTGGCTGCCTGAGGCCGCAATGGCGTCTTGCATTAGGTTGGCGCTGGCAAATTTACCTGTTCCAGTAAACAGGCGCGAGTGAAAAGTTAAATCTGCGATCTTTAACATCATTAGCCCCCTGCGATAGCTTGAAATAACAAGATATTGTCTTGATCATTAATGAGATGTGAATCCCACTGACTTTTAGGAATGATCACTTGGTTGATAGCAAGTGCGGTTCCCACTATAGGGCGGTTGAGAGTGGAAAATAATTGATTAACCGTCAGTGGGGCGTCGAATTCCATGGGTTGGTCGTTAATTATGATATGCATGTTTCTTCCCGACAGATTGGACATTGCAATGATGGCGTTAATTGCAATGTATTCCATTGTTGCTGCTTACCATCGAATAAACGCAGTTTACCGCTCAGTGAAGAGGGAAGGCCGACGAGTAATTTGATGGCTTCCAGTGATTGTAAAGTCCCGATCACCCCGACGACGGGGCCAAGTACACCAGCCGTTCGGCAATTGCGCTCGGGTTCATTTTGGTCGGGGTATAAGCAGGCGTAGCAACCCGTACTAAATGGCGGCTCTAACACCATTAATTGGCCACCAAACCCAACCGCACTACCGCTAACTAAGGGGGTATTGGTCATGACACAAGCGGCATTGACCGCGTGACGGGTGGCCATGTTATCGCAGCAATCAAGGACTAAATCGACTTGTTCAGCTAAGGGAATTAACGTCTCAACATCCAACTTCTGTGCGACAACATGGGTTTTTACCAACGGATTGAGTTGATGCAATCTATCTGCGGCAAGCTGTGCTTTAGATTGGGAAATGTTGTCTGTATCGTAAAGAACTTGTCGTTGTAAATTAGAAACATGTAAATCATCGTGGTCAGCTAACCACAATTCGCCGACACCAGCACCAGTTAAATAAAGGGAAGCGGGTGAGCCTAAACCCCCTAAGCCGACAATGAGGACTTTGCTATTTTTCAGTTTTTGTTGCCCCTCGGGGCTGATGTCTTCAAGTAATAGCTGGCGGCTGTAACGCATGAATTCTTGGTCACTTAACATGATTGAATTCCTCAAATCATCACTAACCCTGTTTTTATGATGATAAAACAGGGCTAATTTTGTGATTAAAAATCGACTAGTTGGCGTAATTTTGCTCAATTAAATTCAGCAAGGTTTCTGTTGCAGCGCGCCAATCATCGGCTTTGGTGATCGCACTGACCAGCGCGACGCTGCCCACTCCAGTTGCTAGCACTGCGGGGACTTTATCAATGGAAATCCCACCAATGGCGACCGTTGGGTAATCAGGCGTTGCTTCCACCATGGCTTTAAGTGTTTCCAAGCCCTGAGGTGAAGATGGCATCTCTTTGGTTTGTGTTGGAAAGATATGCCCCATCGCAATGTAAGAAGGACGCACAGATTTTGCGATAGCCAGTTCATGCTCATCATGCGTTGATATTCCTAACCGTAGCCCAGCTTGGTGTATTGCCAGTAAGTCGGTCGTTTCTAAATCTTCTTGGCCCAAATGTACGCCATAAGCACCGAATTCAACCGCTAAGCGCCAGTAGTCATTGATAAATAACCGCGCGTTATGCTTTTTACCCAAAGCGATGGCTTTTTGAATATCATCACGCACATCGGCATCTGCTTTGTCTTTGATGCGCAATTGGATTGTGGAAACACCTGCATTAAGCAGGCGTTCAATCCATTCAACGGAATCAACGACAGGGTAAAGCCCAAGGCGTTGTTCGGTCTCTGGAAAGGGTGACGTTGGCGTGATAATAGCGTTAGGCGATTTTTTCATTATCAGTGACCTCTGTATTCACAATCTCTGCGCCATGGTACAGTTCGCTGCCGTGAGCACGAAAGGCCTCTGACATCTGTTCCATACCCGCTTCTTTTTGGGCCGCGTAATCACGGACTTCTTGGGAAATCTTCATCGAACAGAATTTCGGTCCGCACATTGAGCAGAAATGGGCAATTTTTCCAGAAGCTTGTGGCAAGGTTTCATCGTGATATTTGCGGGCAGTTTCAGGGTCTAATGCCAAGTTAAATTGGTCTTCCCAACGGAATTCAAAACGTGCCTTGGACATGGCATTATCACGAATTTGCGCACCTGGATGGCCTTTGGCAAGGTCAGCGGCGTGGGCTGCGATCTTATAAGTGATTAGCCCTTGTTTAACATCGTCTTTGTTTGGTAAACCCAAATGCTCTTTCGGGGTGACGTAGCACAGCATTGCACAACCAAACCAGCCGATCATGGCCGCACCAATCCCAGAGGTAAAATGATCATAACCCGGTGCGATATCCGTCGTTAGAGGACCTAAGGTATAGAATGGCGCTTCGTGGCAGTGCTCCAACTCTTCCGTCATATTACGGCGGATCATCTGCATTGGCACGTGACCAGGGCCTTCGATCATCACTTGAACATCATATTCCCACGCAATTTTGGTTAACTCACCAAGGGTATGTAATTCGGCAAATTGTGCTTCATCGTTGGCGTCTTGGATTGAACCTGGGCGCAGGCCATCCCCTAATGATAAGGAAACGTCGTAAGCGGCACAAATTTCACAAATTTCGCGGAAGTTTTCATATAAAAAGTTTTCTTGGTGATGAGATAAACACCATTTTGCCATGATAGAGCCACCACGAGAAACAATCCCCGTTAGGCGTTTGGCGGTCATTGGCACATAGCGTAGCAATACGCCAGCATGGATAGTGAAGTAATCGACCCCTTGCTCGGCTTGTTCTAATAATGTGTCACGGAACATTTCCCATGTGAGATTTTCGGCGACACCGTTCACTTTTTCGAGTGCTTGGTAGATAGGTACTGTACCAATCGGCACAGGGCTATTACGTAAAATCCATTCGCGAGTTTCGTGAATATAACGGCCAGTGGATAAATCCATGACCGTATCTGCGCCCCAACGCGTCGACCAAATCAGTTTTTCCACTTCCTCTTCAATGGAGGAAGTGACCGAGGAGTTACCAATGTTGGCATTCACTTTAACCAAGAAATTACGGCCAATGATCATCGGTTCTGATTCGGGATGGTTAATATTAGCAGGGATGATGGCGCGGCCGGCTGCCACTTCTTGGCGAACAAATTCAGGGGTAATATTTTCCGGTAAATTTGCGCCAAAGCTTTGGCCTGGGTGTTGTTGTAATAAAACTTCGCCACGAATGCGTTCACGCCCCATATTTTCACGGATGGCAATAAACTCCATTTCAGGGGTTACGATACCTTTTCGTGCATAGTGTAATTGGGTAACACATTTGTTAGGTTGGGCTTTTAATGGGTGGGGGCGGTTGTTAAAGCGCAGATGGTCAAGGCCTGCATCAGCAAGACGTTGTTGGGTAAAATCGGAGCTTAAATTTTCGACAGGTACGGTATCAGCACGTTCACTTATCCATGGCGCACGAATTTTTTTAAGGCCTTTATGGACATTTAATTCAGAAACTGGGTCGCCGTAAGGGCCAGATGTATCATAGATAGGAACAGGTTCGTTATCTTCAAATTGTGGGTTGTCTTTATCGCCCCCGATCAAGGTTTGAGAGAGTTGGATTTCTCGCATCGGGACTTGGATATCGTCTCTAGAACCTTGTAAATAAATGCGCTGTGAATTAGGAAACGAAACGCCAGAAACGGTATTAATAAAATTTTCAGCGGCATCACGTTGAGCTTTACGGGTGCGAGCGGGTGCAGCTTGTGGCGATAAATCAGCAGTAGGGATGATATTTTGTTCTGTATTATTGGACATAGCAATTTCCTGACATTGTCACGGCTATCACAGTTTAGTGTGTAGCGGGTTTATCGAAAGAAAGTTGCTTGTCAGGAGTTCGGAGGAGTAATAAAAAGGCTTGCGCTGAATTTTTCACCAAATCTAATGGGGTGAAATGACGCTGAGTGATTACTCTTGTTCCCTTCGCGGGTATTAACCCGATCAGGTTCCGCGGATCCCGAATTAACGGTCTCAGCCTGATGCATTGCATGCTAGGCACTCCGACAAGAGGTTTCAGTATAAGCTTTCCTCGTTATTCTTCAA
>NZ_JAMPSX010000038.1:0-30694 GCF_028484875.1 Providencia sp. PROV032 | reverse complement strand
ATGTTTGCTTAGGTGATTATTGGTTTGGATTGTTTGTTTGGGAATGGCTTAAGATGGTGGGTCGTGCAGGATTCGAACCTGCGACCAATTGATTAAAAGTCAACTGCTCTACCGACTGAGCTAACGACCCATCTTGGAATTTCTGATTTTGTATTGTTTAGATGGTGGGTCGTGCAGGATTCGAACCTGCGACCAATTGATTAAAAGTCAACTGCTCTACCGACTGAGCTAACGACCCATCTAAAACAATATTTCTAACTAAATTTCTTTCTGTATCTCGAGATTTTTGGCTAACTACATTCTCGTCTCAACGGCGGCCTATATTACTGATTTCTGACGAGGGTGCAACGATTTTTTTTAAAAAAAAGTTTAAATGCGCACTTATCATACTGATAACCCCGAAATATTCGGTAATATTGCTTCGGGGCTATAAATTAAAGTGTACTCAGCTTTTTTTCGGCTAATTTTGAACCAGCACTGTTTGGATATTGTTTCAATACCTGTTGGTAAACAGCTTTCGCTTTATCTTTTTGTCCTTTATCTTGCATGATCAGCCCAACTTTATATAAGGCTTCGCTGCTTTTTTGGGATTTAGGATATTGCTTAACTACAGTGGCGAAATAAAAAGCAGCATCGTCTTTGCTACCTTTGTTGTAGTTTAACTGCCCCAACCAATAATTGGCGTTAGATTGATACCCAGACTTAGGGTAGGCTTTAATAAAACCTTGCAATGCCCCTATTGCCTGGTCAATTTGAGCTTTGGATTTGCTTTCCATAGCTAGTTTGACTGCGGCATTGTAATCATCTTTCTCATTCCCACCCGTATTGGCCGCTGCCGCAGGTGTTGTTGAGGAAGACGATGCATTCGTTCCAGTCGTTGTTGTATCGCCTGAAGCTGCTGAGTTACCACCACCTGCATTGTCTAATTGCATGTATAAATCTTTCTGACGCTCAATGACTTGATTCAATTTGTATTCACTTTCTTGAATCTGACCGCGCAACATATCGATGTCGCGTTGGTTGTCAGCGAGTTGCTGTTGGATTTGATACAGAATTTGACCTTGAGAGCTAACTGCTGTCTCAAGTTGGGTAAGGCGGTCTGTTGTTGAACCAGATCCGACATTGTTGATTGGCGCTTGGGCAATAGCGGCCCAAGGGGCCGCTACGCCAACCAATAACGACAGACCGACTAGTAAGTGTCTGAAGTTACTGTTCATAATAGATAATTTCGCTTATCTATTAGTATGCAATGACTGCACGACGGTTTTTCGCGTAGTCTGCTTCAGTGTGACCTAACACAGCTGGTTTTTCTTTACCGTAAGAAACCAGTGAAACTTGGTCACCAGAAACACCTTTGCTTTGCAGGTACATTTTAACTGCATTAGCACGACGCTCGCCCAGCGCGATGTTGTATTCTGGAGTACCACGCTCATCCGCATGACCTTCAACAACAACACGTACAGATGGGTTGCTACGCAGGAATGCTGCGTGCGCATCTAACATGTCAGCGTACTCTGGAGATACGTTGTATTTGTCAAAACCAAAGTAAACAGTGTTGTTTTGTTGCAGCTGTTCCATTTGCTGACGTGCCAGCTCTTCCGCAGACAGACCAGTGTTAGTTTGGTTAGTAGAAGTATCTACGCCATCTTGGTCATTGTTTTTGTTAGAGCTACAAGCTGCGACTGCCATGATTGGTAACGCGATCATCAGCCCTTTAAGCACTTTATTCAGTTGCATCGTTTTGATCCTTAATATTTTTTGCCACACATTATTATTATGCATCACAGATACGGCGACCAGGCAGGGAATTTAACCTGTCCATCGGTAGCCGGAAGACGCGCTTTGAAACGCCCGTCGGTCGAAACTAGCTGCAATATAGTCCCCAAGCCTTGAGAGGAGCTATAAATTACCATAGTGCCGTTAGGTGCGATACTCGGCGTTTCATCTAGGAACGTTTTCGTTAAAAATTCAACGTTGTTCGTTGCCAGATCTTGTTTGGCGACATGTTGCTGACCGCCGCCGGAGCTGACCATCACTAAGAAAGTGCCATCCGGGCTAACATCAGCATCCTGATTTTGTGTTCCTTCCCAGGATACACGCTCAGGGCTGCCACCATTAATATTGATTTTATAAATCTGCGGACGTCCCGCCTGATCTGAAGTATAGACTAAAGTTTGGCTATCTGGCATCCAACTTGGTTCCGTATTGTTACTACGACCATCGGTTACCTGACGAATCTGCCCACTTGCTAAGTCCATTACATATAAGTTCAAGCTGCCAGTTTTAGACAATGCAAATGCCAATTTAGTCCCATCTGGAGAGAATGCAGGTGCCCCATTGTGACGAGGGAATGATGCGACCTGACGAACTGCTCCTGTCGATAAGGTTTGAATGACAAGTGCTGAACTACCGCTTTCAAATGTAACGTAAGCCAGTTTCTCACCATCTGGTGACCAAGCTGGCGACATCAAAGGTTCTGGTGAACGGTGAACCGTAAACTGGTTAAAACCGTCATAGTCAGAAACACGTAATTCATATGGGTATTGACCGCCTTTGTTGACAACAATATAAGCAATACGTGTACGGAATGCGCCACGAATACCTGTCAATTTTTCAAAGACTTCGTCACTTGCAGTGTGCGCTGCATAGCGTAGCCATTCTTTTGTTACTTTATATTGGTTCTGAGATAAAACAGCCCCTGGGTTAGCTGCGACATCGACTAACTGATAGCTAACAACAAAGCTACCATCGGCTGCAGGCTGAACCTGCCCTACAACAACGGCATTAATACCTAATGCAGTCCACGCTTCAGGGATCACTTCAGAAGCGGTACCCGGTTGTTGAGGCATACGGCTTGGTTCGATAGGGTTAAATTTCCCGCTATTACGCAAATCAGCGCCCACTATTTGGCCAACTTCTTGTGGTGGCGCACCAGCACCTGACCATTTAAACGGCACAACACCAATAGGTTGAGCTGAGTTAACACCTTCTGTGATCTCAATACGTATTTCAGCCTGAGCCACTGTCGCCCATAGCATTAGGAACCCTAAAACTACTTTAAAAGCCTGCTTCATTCTTATCTCCCTTACTGCGGATTATTTACTACCGCAATAATTCGCTGAATTTTAACAAAGGTATAATAACAAAACTAGATACCACACAAACTATTTATGCTATTGCCTTAATAATATCAATACAGACTGCTCTGAGTTATTGAAAATCAAGGCTTAAACACGACTGTGCTACCTGCTTTATTAAATGTATCATAGACTTCTCTGCTAGGTGGCTTAGGCATCGTTGCAAGTTTTGCTGCTCGGATTGCTGCATCACAAAGCGCTGCGTCATTAGCTGGACTATTTTTTGGTGTAATACTCACTAATAGCCCATCAGGTGCAAGCTTCAATTGAAGTTCACAAGTACGCCCACGGAAAGTATCCGAATCATAAAACTTACTTTGGATAGCCGCTTTTACCTTGCCCGCATAGCTGTCCACATCCGCATTGGATGCGCCCGATTTTTTACCGCCGCCTTTTCCAGCTGCAGCTTCGCCACCTTGCTTGCTAGGGCCTGATGCAGTTAAATCGCCTAGCAAATCGTCAACGGAAGCGGCATTTTTTGCTGCCTCAGCCTTAGCTTTTGCCGCTTTGGCTTTCGCTTCTTTATCTGCTTTTTCTTTGGCTTCTTTTTCCGCTTTAGCTTTCGCTTCTTTCTCAGCTTTTACTTTCGCGTCCTTTTCTGCTTTTTCCTTGGCTTCTTTTTCGGCTTTGGCTTTCGCCGCTTCTGCTTCTTTCTGAGCTTGTGCCTCAGCTTTTGCCTTTTCAGCGGCTTGCTCTTTAATTAATTTTTCTTTTTCTGCTTTCGCTTTCGCGGCAGCTTCTTCAGCTATTTTTTGCTCTTCCTTCGCTTTTTTAGCCGCTTCTAACGCTTTTTTCTGTTGTTCTTCGGCTTGCTTTTGTTGCTCTGCCGTTGCCCGTTCAGTCTTTATACGCTCTTCTTCAAGTTGCTGAAGACGCTTTTGTTCCTTTTCTTGCTGCTCTCTGAGCTCAGCCTCTTGCTTTTGTTCCTGCTCTTTGCGCTCTTTCGCTGCTTGTCTGACGTTATTTTGCTGCCTTTGCATTTCTTCATATTGCTCAACAACCACGCCTGGGTCAACCATCACCGCATCGATGACAGTTCCCTCTTCCCCGCCACCACCAAGTTTGACGACGGAAACTAAAGAGCCTATAACAATCAACCCAATCAATAGGATGTGCAATACGATTGACATCACTAATGATCGATTTAAGTTATCTTTTTTCTCTTTTGTCTTTCCCACTCTGGTATCCAAAAAAAGAATTGTGACTTATTCAAACGACAATAACCCAGCCTAAATAGGCTGAGTCATCAAGCCAACCGATTTTATCCCTGCGCTGTGTAATATATTCAGCGCCTTAATCACTTCTTCATAAGGGACTTCTTTTGCTCCACCAATCAAGAAAATCGCTTTTGGATTTTTCTCTAATTGAGATTTTGCTTCTGCCGCAATTTGCTCTGGTGGTAACAATTCTAAAACCTCACCATCAAGACGCATATTATATTGGCCAACCCCCGACACTTCTAAAATAATCGGTGGGTTATCACTTGATGATACGGTTTGTGTATCTGTTGCATCCGGCAGCTCAACTTCCACACTTTGAGAAATAATCGGTGCTGTTGCCATAAATATCAGCAACAGTACCAACAATACGTCCAGTAATGGAACTATGTTGATTTCGGATTTCAGCTCACGTCTGCGACTTGTGCGCGCCATTCGCTTATCTCCCCGTCTTATTTCTTATCAGCAGAGAAGGCTTGACGATGCAAGATGGCCAAAAACTCTTCCATAAAGTTATCGTAGTTTTGCTCTAATTTGCTAACACGTAAGTTCAAACGGTTGAATGCCATAACGGCAGGGATCGCTGCAAATAAGCCAATTGCGGTTGCAATAAGTGCTTCGGCAATACCCGGTGCAACCATTTGTAATGTTGCTTGTTTTACCGCGCCCAATGCAATAAACGCATGCATAATCCCCCAAACGGTACCAAATAAACCAATATATGGGCTAATTGAACCTACAGTACCTAAAAATGGGATGTGCGCTTCAACTGATTCAAGCTCACGATTCATTGAAATACGCATTGCACGAGAAGCGCCTGTTACGACCGCATCGGGTGCATGAATATTCGCTTGGTGTAAACGAACGAACTCTTTAAAACCAGAGTGGAAAATCTGTTCGGCACCACTCAATTCATCACGGCGAGCTTGGCTTTCTTTATATAAGCGCGATAGCTCGATACCTGACCAGAACTTATCTTCAAATGCTTCCGCTTCACGCGTTGCCGCATTTAAAATTTTTGTTCTTTGAATAATGATCGCCCATGATGCGATAGAAAAACCGATCAAAACGAACATAATGAGCTGAACCAAAAGGCTCGCTTTAAGGAATAAATCCAGGATATTCATGTCAGTCACTGTTTAAACTCCGCGACAATAGACTTAGGAAGCGCAATCGGCTTCATTTTTGATGTGTCCACACAAGCAATAAGGGCATTAGCCCCACAAAGCAGGTTACCTTGCGAATCAACTAACCTTTGCTGAAAAGTGAGTGAAGCACGTTTCATTTCAATAATTTGTGTTTCAACTTCCAGCAGGTCATCCAGCTTCGCCCCTTTAACAAAATCAATTGTCATGCTTCGCACAACGAAGCCAAGGTTCTCAGCAAGCATACTTTGTTGATTGATACCTTTATTTCGCAGCATCTCAGTTCTTGCTCGCTCAAAAAAGGCTAAATAGCGTGCATGATAAACAACACCGCCCGCATCTGTATCTTCATAATACACGCGAACAGGCCAGCGAAATAACATAACAATCACTCCGTCTTAGGTTAAATTAATTAACGGTGCCACTATACGCAAGACAGTGCCAGTTTGGAATCACTTTGAAAGTAAAGATATCAAAAATAATTATGGGTCCATTGACCCATAATTAGCAATTAGAATTATCTAAAGACCTGAAAAAGTCCCCAAATAAGAATGATGGCAGCAGGCAATGGATGAAAAATTGCACGAAAGATAACTTTTTTAGGTTTAAAACCCACACCAAAAATCATCGCGGTACACGTTGCCCATATTAACAACAGCCCTTGCCATATTTGAAATGAACTGGTTTTTGCAGCAAATAGGGTTGGATCCCACATGACTGCACCTGCAGTAACTAAAGCTAAAATAAGGATAAGGGCCCTTATCGGCCCCTTATCCAATAGCTGATAGGTTTTATCCACCAGCATTTTTATTACTCACCATCTTTAGCGGCTTTAGAGTCTTCAGAGTGCTCTAACGCTAATGCTGCAATCACTGCAAAACTACAAGCTAACAGCGTGCCGAGGATCCAGGCGAAATACCACATAGTTATGCTCCTTAATACAGTGAGTGCTTGTTGCCTTCGATGAAGTTTTTGTCCAAACGACCGAACATTTTGTAGTAACACCATGCGGTGTATGCCAGTACGATTGGTACAAAGATAATAGCAACAACAGTCATTACTTGCAGTGTGAACAAGCTAGATGTTGCATCCCACATGGTCAAACTTGCGTTTGGCATGATGCTTGAAGGCATGATGAATGGGAACATTGCTACACCACAGGTTAAAATGATACAAGCGATAGTTAATGAAGAACTCACAAACGCCCAACCATTTTTGTCTGCTTTACTAAACAGCATTGTGATTAACGGTAATCCTACACCCAGAGCAGGCAATGCCCACAGGATTGGGTAAGTATTAAAATTAGTCAACCAAGCACCTGATTCAACAGCGACTGTTTTGTTCAGTGGGTTTGACACAGCCATAGTATCAATAGTTGAAGTGATAACATAACCATCAATGCCCATGACTAACCAAACACCCGCACCTGCAAATGTTAACAATGTGACTAACGCACAGATATAGGTTGCTTTACGCACACGTAGATACAGTTCGCCAGTGGTACGCATTTGCAGATAAGTTGCACCTTGGGTAACTATCATCATTAAACCAACGACACCCGCCAACAGGCCATATGGGTTTAGCAGACCAAACAGGTTACCCGTGTAGGTCAAATACTGTTGGTTATCAATTTGCAGTGGAACACCTAATAACAGGTTACCAAACGCAACACCGATAACTAATGGTGGAACGAAACCACCAATAAACAGACCCCAGTCCCACATATTACGCCATTTTTGGTTCTCCAGTTTTGAACGGTAGTCGAAACCAACCGGACGGAAGAACAATGCTGCTAGCACTAAAATCATCGCGATATAGAAACCGGAGAATGATGCAGCATAAACCTGAGGCCATGCAGCAAACATCGCACCACCCGCTGTGATTAACCAAACTTGGTTACCATCCCAGTGCGGTGCAACGGCGTTAATCATGATACGGCGTTCAGTATCTGTTTTACCTAAAATAGGTAATAAGAAGCCAACGCCCATGTCAAAGCCATCCGTGACAGCAAACCCAATCAGTAATACACCGATAAGGATCCACCACACAAATCGAAGAACTTCATAATCAAACATAAGTGGCTCCTATTTACTGAACGTCGTGTGTAGAAGTGTTTTTCTGTTCAAAGTGGTAGCGACCGGTTTTCAGGCTACTAGGCCCTTTACGAGCGAATTTGAACATTAAGAACATTTCTGCAATTAAGAACAGTGTGTACAGACCACAAATCAATACCATAGAGAAGATCAGGTCATGAGTCGTCAAGTTGGAGTGTGCAACCGAAACAGGTAACACTTCACCGATTGCCCATGGCTGGCGACCATACTCTGCAACAAACCAACCTGATTCAATTGCAATCCATGGTAGTGGAATACCGAATAGTGCAATACGTAGCAACAGTTTATTTTGACCAATACGGTTACGAACTACTGACAGGAATGCCCAGCCAATAATCAATAGTAACAGGAGGCCAACGCCAACCATGATACGGAATGCCCAGAACAGAGGCCCAACGTTAGGAATACTATCTTTCACTGCTTTTTGGATTTGAGCTTCAGTTGCATCAACAACATTTGGTGCATATTGTTTTAACAGAAGACCATATCCAAGATCTTTTTTGTTTATTTCAAATGCTGAGCGCAGTTCAGGGTCTTTATTACCTGCAAGAAGCTCTTGTAACTGACCGTATGCAATCATACCGTTACGAATACGAACTTCGTGTTGTTTCATTAAGTCTTTCAGACCTAATACAGGCGTATCGATTGAACGGGTTGTAATAATACCCATCGCCCAAGGAATCGAGATAGCAAATTTATTTTCTTGCTTTTCAGTGTCCGGCCAAGCGATTAAGTTAAACGCAGCTGGTGGAGCATGGGTTTCCCACTCTGCTTCAACAGCAGCCAGTTTGGTTTTCTGAACGTCCCCCATTTCGTAACCTGATTCATCACCAAGAACGATAACAGACAGAACGGCAGCAATACCAAAGCTTGCAGCAATTGCAAAAGAACGTTTAGCAAAAGCAACATCACGACCTTTAAGTAGGTAGTAAGAGCTAATACCAAGGACAAACATTGCACCGGTACAATAACCCGCAGCAACTGTGTGGACGAACTTAACCTGCGCAACTGGGTTTAAGACTAGCTCTGAGAAGCTAACCATTTCCATACGCATTGTTTCGAAGTTGAAATCAGCAGCGATTGGGTTTTGCATCCAACCGTTCGCAACTAAGATCCACAAAGCAGAGAAGTTAGAACCTAAAGCAACTAACCATGTTACAGCTAGGTGTTGTTTTTTGCTTAAACGATCCCAACCAAAGAAGAATAAACCGACGAACGTTGATTCTAAGAAGAACGCCATCAGACCTTCGATTGCAAGAGGTGCACCGAAGATATCTCCAACATAGTGCGCGTAGTAAGACCAGTTAGTACCGAATTGGAACTCCATGGTCAGACCCGTTGCAACACCCAGAGCAAAGTTAATACCAAATAACTTACCCCAGAACTTAGTCATATCTTTATAAATTTGCTTGCCTGACAGTACATATACCGTTTCCATGATCGCAAGCAAAAACGCCATACCTAGCGTTAATGGTACGAACAGGAAGTGATACATCGCAGTTAAGGCAAACTGTAATCGTGACAGTTCGACAATATCAAACATCTTGACTCCTTGCTCCTAGCAGGAAGACACCGACTTGCGGCAACCCAGCTTCCAGTTTTAAATACTTAGAAAGCCTCTTAACTACCAGCAAAAAATGCCTCAAAACAACAAAAAATTAACAAAATTAAAAGAACAAACGTTACTATAATAATAGTACGCTTATCTTCACACACAATAAACTTCTTTTACGTGATTCAGATTTGAATTCTGAATTTACATCAATAATTATACCCTTTAATAGAAAATCGAGTATTTGATCGAGCACCAATTTAAGCAATTTGAACAAATAAAGCCAGAGGCAATGAATTGATTTGCGTCAATTTTTTTCCTGTTGTTAATTGCTATACCTGTCAGTCAATTAATGGTTATTTACTTGTTAAATTGCTGTTATTGATAATGACATAAATGTTCTTAATTTTTCTAAAGATTAACAAAAAATATAATCATTGAATTAACGACTCGAAAAAAGAATATTTAATTTGTAATAGTATCTTATTTTAAACTTATTATGAATTTTATTAATATAGCCATTTTTCTCAACAAAACTGTTATATTGGCCAAATTGAATAACCGACAATATTTTAAATATTGATATGCCGCAATTTCTCTCTTTTTTGCATAAAGTGCGATTAACACCGCCCAAGCTTACCTAAATTGCCTTTTTATAATCTATTTGCCTTCATATAAGCCTATAGAACGTATTTTTAAGTATAGGCATACTTTTCAAAAAACCGCATAACCCTATAAAAATTATTTGGATAATTTTTTAAAGAGATAAAAAAACCCGCGCTCACTGAGCACGGGCTTTCGTCTCTTACTCTTGCTAGTTACCTAGCGAATTACTTATTTGTTCAACAGTGATTTGACTGCATCACCGATGTCTGCAAGGCTGCGAACGGTTTTCACGCCAGCAGCTTCTAGTGCAGCAAATTTCTCATCTGCAGTCCCTTTACCGCCTGCAATGATTGCACCTGCGTGGCCCATACGTTTGCCTTTTGGTGCAGTAACACCAGCAATATAACCGACAACAGGCTTAGTCACATGCTTTTTAATATAATCAGCCGCTTCTTCTTCTGCGTTACCACCGATTTCACCGATCATCACGATAGCTTCAGTTTGTGGATCCTCTTGGAACAACTTCAGAATATCAATGAAGTTTGAACCTGGAATTGGGTCACCACCGATACCTACGCAAGTTGATTGACCTAAGCCTGCATCTGTTGTTTGTTTAACAGCTTCATAAGTCAACGTACCTGAACGTGAAACGATACCGACTTTACCTGGCATATGGATATGGCCTGGTTGGATACCAATTTTACATTCACCCGGCGTGATAACACCTGGGCAGTTAGGACCAATCATACGAACGCCTGCTTCGTCTAATTTCACTTTAACTGTCAGCATATCCAGTGTTGGAATACCTTCAGTAATAGTGATGATCAGTTTGATGCCAGCATCAATAGCTTCTAAGATAGAATCTTTACAAAATGGTGCTGGAACATAAATAACAGAGGCTGTTGCGCCCGTAGCTTCTACGGCTTCACGAACGGTGTTAAATACAGGTAAACCTAAGTGAACAGTGCCACCTTTACCTGGTGTTACACCACCGACCATTTGCGTGCCATAAGCAATCGCTTGTTCTGAATGGAATGTACCTTGACCACCAGTGAAACCTTGGCAAATTACTTTAGTGTTTTTATCGATTAAAATAGACATTATTTAGCCTCCGCTGCTGCTACTGCTTTCTTAGCTGCATCTGTCAGGCTGTTTGCAGCGATAATGTTCAAGCCGCTATCTGCCAGTTTTTTAGCACCTAACTCTGCATTATTACCTTCTAAACGCACAACGACTGGTACATTTACGCCAACTTCTTCAACTGCACCAATGATGCCGTCTGCAATCAGGTCGCAGCGAACGATACCACCAAAGATGTTAACAAAAACCGCTTTCACGTTTTCATCAGAAAGAATGATTTTAAATGCTTCAGTTACACGCTCTTTTGTTGCGCCGCCGCCAACATCTAAGAAGTTAGCCGGTGCACCACCGTGTAGTTTAACGATGTCCATAGTACCCATAGCAAGGCCCGCACCGTTAACCATACAACCGATATTACCGTCTAATGCTACGTAATTCAGTTCCCACTGAGCAGCTTGTGCTTCACGTGCATCTTCTTGTGATTCATCACGCAGTTCACGAATTTCTGGCTGACGATATAACGCGTTGCTATCGATACCTAATTTACCATCTAAGCAAACTAAATCACCTGCAGTACTGATAACCAATGGGTTGATTTCCGCTAATGCTAAATCGCGTTCTAAGAATAATGTAGCCAGACCCATGAAAATTTTCGCGAATTGGCTAACTTGTTTGCCAGTTAAGCCTAATTTAAATGCTAACTCACGACCTTGGAAAGGCATTGGGCCAGTCAGTGGGTCGATAATCGCTTTGTGAATTAACTCTGGAGTCTCTTCTGCGACTTTCTCAATTTCCACGCCACCTTCGGTAGATGCCATGAATACAACGCGACGAGTACTACGATCTACAACCGCACCTAAATAGAGTTCTTTCGCAATATCAGTTGCCGTTTCAACCAAAATTTGGTTAACCGGTTGGCCATTTGCATCTGTTTGATAAGTGACTAAGTTTTTACCTAACCAGTGTTCTGCAAACGCTTTAACTTCATTGATATCACTAGTGACTTTTACGCCGC
This sequence comes from Providencia sp. PROV032, assembly GCF_028484875.1. Classification (NCBI taxonomy): domain Bacteria; kingdom Pseudomonadati; phylum Pseudomonadota; class Gammaproteobacteria; order Enterobacterales; family Morganellaceae; genus Providencia; species Providencia sp. PROV032. The sequence goes on along the minus strand of NZ_JAMPSX010000038.1, from coordinate 18,828 downwards.
CAGCTTTACCGCGTCCACCTGCGTGAACTTGGCATTTAATTACCCATGGGCCGTCGCCAATTTTTTTAGCAGCATCGACGGTTTCAGCGACTGATGAACAGGCATAACCTGTCGGTGCAGGCATCCCATAACGTGCAAACAACTGTTTTGCCTGGTACTCGTGTAAATTCATGATGTTCTATCCATAATTGAGTCTGAAGAGGCGTTTATTCGCCTCCTGCAATTGTTACTGATTTAGCAACCCGCGAACGGGTTGCATCGGTTACTTCAGACCGGGCAAGTTGTATCCTGCCCTGTTATGTTGCTATACGTCCAGCAGTAAACGAGTTGGATCTTCCAGCATATCTTTGATAGCGACTAAGAAGCCAACTGACTCACTACCATCGATTAAACGGTGGTCGTAAGACAGTGCTAAATACATCATAGGAAGAATCTCTACCTTACCATTTACAGCCATAGGGCGGTCTTTAATAGCATGCATGCCTAAAATCGCGCTCTGTGGCGGGTTAATGATAGGTGTAGACATCAGAGAACCGAATACGCCACCGTTAGTGATAGTGAAGTTACCACCACTTAAGTCTTCGACAGTTAATTTACCGTCACGACCTTTAACAGCCAGTTCTTTAATTTTTTTCTCGATATCCGCCATACTCATTGCATCGACATCACGCAGAACTGGCGTTACCAGACCACGTGGTGTTGAAACCGCAATGCTGATATCGAAATAGTTATGGTAAACCACATCATCGCCATCGATAGAAGCATTCACTTCTGGGTAGCGCTTCAGTGCTTCAACCGCAGCTTTCACATAGAAAGACATAAAGCCTAAACGAACACCATGACGTTTTTCGAATACTTCGCCATATTGTTTACGTAAATCTTTGATTGGTTGCATATTGACTTCGTTAAAGGTCGTCAACATTGCGGTGGTGTTTTTCGCTTCTAACAGGCGCTCAGCAATACGTTTACGTAAACGCGTCATTGGAACACGTTTTTCGCTACGGTGTGCTAAAGGCGCTTGTGGAGCCGCTGGTGCTTTCGCTGCTGGCGCCGCAGATTTATTTGCAGCTAAATGTTTTTCAACATCTTCACGCGTTAAACGACCACCAACACCCGTACCTTTGATATCTGCAGGGTTTAAGTCATGCTCAGCAATTAAACGACGAATAGCTGGCGTCAGCGCATCGTTGCTTTCTGTTTCTAAGCTTGCAGTTTGACGTTGGGCAGGTGTTGATTCTTGTGCTTCTTTTACTTCAGCAGGAATACCTGTGCTATCGCCTAAACGAATGCGCCCCAGTAACTGCTTAGACAACACCGTTGCACCTTCATCTTCAACGATAGCTTCTAATACACCAGCTTCACTTGCAGGAACTTCTAATACGACTTTATCTGTTTCGATCTCAACCAGTACTTCGTCACGCTGAACACTGTCACCTGGTTTTTTATGCCATGTGGCAACCGTAGCATCTGCAACGGACTCAGGAAGATCGGGAACAAGAATTTCTACGCTACTCATTTTCTATCCTTTAATTATTCAATGTTCAAAGCGTCATTAACCAGGGCTTTTTGTTGTTCCTGGTGTACGGACGTATAGCCAACTGCTGGAGATGAAGAAGCAGCTCGACCTGCATAACGTAAAGTTGCCCCTGCTGGGATAGCTTCACGGAAATTATGTTGACTGCAATACCAAGCACCTTGGTTTAATGGCTCTTCTTGACACCATACAAAGTCTTTTACATCAGTAAATTGCGCCAACGCTTTTTGGATGTCTTCGTGTGGGAACGGATATAACTGCTCGATACGCACGATAGCAACGTCAGTTTGTTCATTTTTACGACGTTGTTCTAACAGATCGTAATAGACTTTCCCTGAACACAGAATGACGCGTTTCACATTTTTCGGATTGATTTCATCGATTTCACCGATAACTGGCTCAAACTTACCGTTTGCCAATTCTTCCATGCTAGAGACCGCTAATGGATGACGTAGCAGAGATTTTGGTGACATCACAATCAGAGGACGACGCATGCCACGTAAGGCTTGGCGACGTAACATGTGGTAAACCTGAGCCGGTGTTGACGGCACACACACTTGCATGTTTTGGTCAGCACATAGTTGCAGGTAACGTTCTAAACGTGCAGATGAGTGCTCTGGACCCTGACCTTCATAACCATGAGGCAGTAGCATTACCAGACCACACATACGACCCCATTTTTGCTCACCAGAGCTAATAAATTGGTCGATAACCACTTGCGCACAGTTAGCGAAGTCACCGAATTGGGCTTCCCAAATAGTCAGTGCACGAGGCTCAGTAGTGGCATAGCCATATTCGAATGCTAATACCGCGTTTTCAGTCAGAACAGAGTCCCAAACATTAAAGACGCCTTGACCGTTATGGATATTTTGCAGCGGAACGTAAACTGAGCCATTCGTTTGGTTGTGAACAACGGCATGACGGTGGAAGAATGTACCACGACCCGCGTCTTCACCCGATAAACGCACTGGAATACCTTCATCAACTAACGTTGCATACGCTAAAGTTTCAGCAGCGCCCCAGTCGAGTAATTTTTCACCTTTCGCCATTTCGGCACGGTCTGCGTAGATTTTCTCAACGCGTGATTGCGCAACCACACCTTCAGGGATTGTGCTAACTTTGGTTGCTAGCTCAGTTAGGCGTTTGATATCAACAGTTGATTTATACGACTCATCCCATTCATGGTTTAAATATGGAGCCCACGTGTATGAGTTCAGGCCCATTTCACGGTATTCTTCAACCACACAGTCACCCGCATCTAATGCATCACGATACAGATTAACCATTTCAGTGACATCATTGGCACTTAATACGTTTTCAGCAATTAAACGGTCTGCATAAATTTTACGTGGCGTTGGATGCTGTTTGATTTTTTGATACATCACTGGCTGAGTTGCACTTGGCTCATCCGCTTCGTTATGGCCATGGCGGCGATAACACACTAAATCAATCATGACATCACGCTTGAACGTATTACGGAAATCCAATGCCAAACGCGTTACAAATGCCACGGCTTCTGGATCATCCGCATTCACGTGGAAAATTGGTGCCTGTACCATCTTCACAACGTCTGTACAGTACTCTGTAGAACGGGTGTCTTTCGGATTTGAAGTTGTGAAACCAATTTGGTTGTTAATCACGATACGTACAGTACCACCAACTTCATAACCACGAGCTTGAGACATGTTCAATGTTTCTTGCACAACGCCTTGGCCAGTGACTGCTGAGTCACCATGAATGGTAATTGGCAGAACCATGTTACTGCGGCCTTCGTCCAGGCGGTCACGGCGTGCACGTACGGAACCAATAACCACTGGGCTAACAATTTCAAGGTGAGACGGGTTAAATGCTAATGCTAAGTGAACACGAGAGCCTGCGGTTTCAAAGTCAGAGGAGAAACCTTGGTGATATTTAACGTCACCCGCACTAGAGTGGTCTTTATGTTTGCCCGCGAACTCATCAAATAATTCGCCCGGTTTTTTACCTAAGATGTTAACAAGAACGTTTAAACGACCACGGTGAGCCATTCCCAAAACAACTTCACGGGTATCTTGTTTGCCTGCGTGGTGGATTAAATCTTTCAACATTGGGATCAGTGAATCACCACCTTCCAATGAGAAACGTTTTGCACCTGGGAATTTAGCCCCGATGTAACGCTCAAGCCCCTCAGCTGCTGTTAATTCTGCTAAGAAGCGTTTCTTCTCTTCTACTGAGAAGATTTTAGAAACGTCAACAGACTCAAGGCGCTGTTGGATCCAACGTTTTTCTTCTGTATTAGTGATATGCATATATTCTGCACCGATAGAACCGCAATAAATACGTTTCAGGTGGTCATATAGCTCACTCAGCTTCATGGTTTCTTTGCCAATCGCAAATGAACCCACGTTGAAGGTTTCGTTGAAGTCTTCTTTCGTCAGGTTATGGAATGCTGGGTCTAAATCTGGAACAGATTCACGTTTCCAAAGACCTAACGGATCAAGATTCGCATTTTGGTGCCCGCGGAAGCGGAACGCATTGATTAATTGCAAAACTTTAACTTGTTTTGCGTCGATAGCTGGATCGCTAACAGAGGTGTGATAACGTGTAGAGTCTTTTGCTAAGCGGCGGAAGTAATCGCGCGCTTGGGAGTGGAATTGCTCACCGCTAGTGCCGAGTGCTGCACCAGGAAGTTGCTCAAAAATTGCTTTCCACTCGGCATCGACAGAGTTAGGGTCAGTCAGATAATCTTCATAGAGCTGTTCTATATAAGTCTGGTTCGCGCCTGCCAGAAAGCTTGAATCCAGCCAGTCCTTCATTACGCCGTTCTGCATTGTGATCCCTTAAGCTTTTAAAGCTTTAGTTTTCGCCGTGGTTAACTAATTGCCGCATTTAAGCGACCTCGATAAAGGTTCTCTTGGACGTGCTTTATGCATGTTCTCTCTTTGGGAGGCCCTTTATCAGTAAGGGTTTCCCTTTTAAGGAACCTTTAAAAACTGGCTGCGGTTTTTAAAGGCCCCTATGCGTGGGCTGTCGTCTTCATCTTTTGCAGTTGGCTATTTTTTCTACTTGTTACTGTTACTTTCTTTGCTTTCACTTTTTTACGCTTTTGTAATGACAACGTTTTAATAAGTACTACTTTTTATGGGTGACAATGTTACTTTCTGATGCTCTTTGTTGGTATTTCGTTTTCGCGCTTTTGTGAGCTTCCGCGCATTAAACTCCTAATATTGTTTTTACTTTACGCGATTCTTTTAACTTATGTTTTTATTTTGTGCTATTCCTATTTTAACCCACAGCACCTAAGCACTGTGGGTTAAATATTCATAATTAGGCGCTATGTTTTAGCAACATAGATTTAATATGACCGATAGCTTTTGTTGGATTTAGCCCTTTAGGGCATACATTGACACAATTCATGATGCTATGACAGCGGAAGACACTAAAAGCGTCGTTCAGATCATCTAATCGTGAATCAGTTTCAGTATCGCGGCTATCAATTAAGAAGCGATACGCTGCCAACAAGCCTGCAGGCCCGATAAACTTGTCTGGATTCCACCAGAACGATGGGCAAGAAGTCGAACAACAAGCACACAAAATACACTCATATAAACCATCGAGTTTTTCACGTTGTGCAGGAGTTTGTAAATTCTCACGCGCTGGTGGATTTTTGTTATCATTAATCAAATATGGACGAATTTTTTCGTATTGGGTATAGAACTGAGTCATATCGATAATCAGGTCACGCACAACAGGCAGACCCGGTAATGGACGAATGACAATTTTCTTCCCACCACGGATTAACGCGGATAATGGCGTAATACACGCCAACCCGTTTTTACCGTTCATATTCAGGCCATCGGAACCACATACCCCTTCACGACAAGAACGACGGAAAGAGAGTGTTGGGTCTTGCTCTTTGATTTGGATTAACGCATCCAGTAACATCATGTCACGCCCTTCAGGAACTTCTAGCGTGTAATCTTGCATACGTGGTGCGTTGTCCACATCAGGATTGTAGCGATAAATCGAAAATTGTAATTTCATAGTTTATTTCTCCGCAACTGGATTAACACCACGCATTAGTAGGTACGAATTTTCGGTGGGAAGGCTTCACGCAATTTTGGCTGCATGTTGACTTCACGACGCGTCATCGTTTCAGATTGCGGTAAATATAATGAGTGACATAACCAATTCGCATCATCTCGCTCTGGGTAATCAAAGCGGCTATGCGCACCACGGCTTTCTGTACGGAAGTTTGCAGCTTGTGCCGTTGCATAAGCCGTTTCCATCAGGTTATCCAGTTCTAAACATTCGATACGCTGCGTATTAAACTCAGTCGAAGTATCATCAAGGCGTGCATTTTGCAAACGCTCACGGATCACTTTCAGCTCTTCTAAACCTTTCGCCATTGCATCACCTTCACGGAATACCGAGAAGTTATGCTGCATGCAGGTTTGCAGTGCTTTACGGATTTCAGTTGGATCTTCACCCGTGCGAGCACCTTCCCAACGGTTAAAACGTGTCATTGCTGCATCAATATCAGATTCAGATGCATCACGCATTGAACCTTGCTCCATGATGGATTCTTTCAGATGCAGACCCGCTGAGCGACCAAATACCACTAAGTCGAGCAGTGAATTACCGCCTAATCGGTTAGCGCCGTGTACTGATACACAGGCAATTTCGCCGACTGCAAACAAGCCAGGAATGACTTCATCTTCACCTTTTTCGTTATAACGAATAGCTTGGCCTGTAACTTTAGTCGGAATACCGCCCATCATGTAGTGGCAAGTCGGGATAACAGGGATTGGCTCTTTGATTGGGTCAACGTGAGCAAAGGTACGAGATAACTCAAGGATACCCGGTAAACGAGATTCCAGAACTTCTTTTCCTAAGTGGTCCAATTTCAGTTTAGCATGTGGACCCCATGGGCCATCACAACCACGACCTTCACGAATTTCAATCATGATTGAACGCGCAACAACATCACGACCCGCAAGGTCTTTCGCGTTCGGCGCATAACGCTCCATGAAACGCTCGCCGTCTTTATTCAACAGGTAACCACCTTCACCACGGCAACCTTCTGTCACGAGAACACCCGCACCAGCGATCCCCGTAGGGTGGAATTGCCACATTTCCATATCTTGCAGTGGTACACCTGCACGAGCAGCCATTCCCACGCCATCACCCGTATTGATGTGCGCGTTAGTGGTTGATTGGTAAATACGACCCGCACCACCCGTTGCTAAAATAGTTGCTTTCGCTTTGAAATAAACCAGTTCGCCGGTTTCCATACAAATTGCAGTACAACCTACAATATCGCCGTCTTGGTTTTTAACTAAATCAAGGGCATACCATTCAGAAAAAATGGTTGTATGGTTTTTTAAGTTCTGTTGATACAAGGTATGTAACAGTGCATGGCCAGTACGGTCAGCTGCGGCTGCAGTACGCGCAGCTTGCTCACCACCGAAGTTTTTAGACTGACCGCCAAATGGACGTTGATAAATACTTCCATCATCAAGGCGAGAGAATGGCAACCCCATATGTTCTAATTCGAGGATAGCCTCTGGCCCTGTTTGACACATATATTCGATAGCGTCTTGGTCACCGATGTAGTCGGAACCTTTAACAGTGTCATACATGTGCCATTCCCAGTTATCAGGATGCGTGTTACCTAAAGCAACCGTGATACCACCTTGCGCGGATACAGTATGAGAACGGGTTGGAAAAACTTTTGACAGAAGCGCACAAGATAGGCCCATCTGTGAAATTTGAAGTGCTGCGCGCATACCTGCGCCACCCGCACCGATAACAATAGCGTCAAACTCTCTGATTGGCAGATTCATTTATGCACCCCACACAACAATTGTTCCGTAAATTAAATAAGCCAACAGACCTACAACGATAGCCAGTTGCAATACTAAACGAATTGCTAAAGGTTTAACGTAGTCAGTCAGCACTTGCCACATGCCAATCCACGCATGAACAAGAATCGAGAACAACGTGAGGATAGTGAATACTTTCGTCACAGAAGAAGCAAAAAAGCCACGCCAGACGTCATAGGTAATGTCGTTAATAGCAACAAAACCAACAATGTAGAGTACGTAGAGCGCGATAACAATCGCAGAACCACGGATTAATAGCCAGTCCTGGATACCAGTACGGCCTAAAGCAGAAGCATTACTTACCATACTAAAATCCCCGCCAGAATTGCTAAAATCACGGTAATGACAAATGTAATTTTTGCAGATGAGTTACCAGCAGCAAGCGTTTCATCAACACAACCGAAATCCATTAGCATATGACGAATACCACCACAGATGTGGTAAGCCAAAGCTGTCAAGATGCCCCAAAGAATGAACTTAGCAAAAAAGCCAGTCATTATTTCAGACGCGTATTGAAAACCTTCTGGAGAGGAGAGAGATGTCCCTAACAACCAAAGCAGAATACCAACTGCGATGAGAGTAATGACGCCAGAGACACGGTGCAAGATCGAAGATATTGCAGTGATCGGGAAATGAATCGTCTGCAAATCAAGGTTGACAGGTCTTTGTTTTTTCACAATTTTGCCCACACAGCTCTTTATTATTTTCCATCCTCCGGACCTGGGGTGGAAATCAGACAGCGACAGGGGTACAAAATGCAACTTAACACAAACTCTAATCCATCATGTTTAAATAAAGTTGCATACTGATCACGCTGGGAACTCCTACTACAGGGTAATCCGGAGACCTGCCGCTAGTATAAAGTCTTCACAATGCCATTACAATTCCCACACAAAATGTTTGGAGACATTTAGCCCGAACAGTGAGAGGGATCACGATTTAAACATTTTGTATAAATGTGCTTATCTTATTTGACAATGATTCAACATTTATCTTACATATAGGTCTGGCAGAATTATCTTAACGGTGCTGTTGACACTTCATCGTAAAAGAAAAAAACGTGAATGTTGCAATGTTAAATACTCTTCAATTTGAACTATGATGGGTATTAATAACAAAAGTTATGAAAGTTGTTCCTCTTACCACAAATAATGATATTGTAGGGAAAACAACAAAAAGAACATAACATCTACACACTCATAAACAACCTAACTACATTGTCGTCGGTCTCAGATTTCAGGTTTTATGTGATAGCGAGCTGATTTCCAAAGCATACCGGTAGAACAATGCACGAAGACACAGTATAACGCTGGGCTTCTGGGTTGTTGGGTGTCGATTATCAAGCGCTAAGGAGACCGTAATGGCTGATAACAAAGCTAAGCTAACGACTGGTAGTAAGGGTGATATTGACCTAGATATTTTAAGCCCAACGATTGGTCAAGACGTTATCGATGTCCGAACTTTAGGTTCTAAAGGGTTTTTTACCTACGACCCTGGTTTTACTTCTACTGCATCCTGTGAATCAAAAATCACCTATATCGATGGTGAGCAAGGCATCCTGTTGCACCGTGGTTTTCCTATCGATCAACTCGCCACTGAAGCCTCTTATCTCGAAGTTTGTTATATCCTGCTATACGGTGAAGCACCAACTCAAGAACAATATGACGTATTTAAAAATACGGTGACTCGCCATACCATGATCCATGAGCAAATTACTCGCATGCTTAATGGTTTCCGCCGTGACTCACACCCAATGGCTGTATTATGTGGTGTTACTGGCGCACTAGCAGCCTTCTATCACGATGCATTGGATGTTAATAACCCACGCCACCGTGAAATTACGGCTTATCGTCTGCTGTCGAAAATGCCAACAGTCGCAGCGATGTGTTACAAATATTCAATTGGCCAACCTTTTGTTTATCCACGTAATGACTTGTCATACGCGGGTAATTTCTTGCATATGATGTTCTCGACACCATGTGAAGAATACACAGTTAATCCTGTTTTAGAGCGCGCAATGGATCGTATTTTGATTCTGCACGCTGACCACGAGCAAAACGCCTCAACATCGACAGTTCGTACTGCAGGTTCATCCGGTGCAAACCCATTTGCTTGTATCGCGGCAGGTATTGCTTCACTGTGGGGGCCTGCTCACGGTGGGGCTAACGAAGCTTGCTTACGTATGTTGGAAGAGATCCAAACCGTTGAGCACATCCCAGCATTTATCGAGCGCGCTAAAGACAAAAATGACTCTTTCCGCTTAATGGGCTTCGGTCACCGTGTTTATAAGAACCACGACCCACGTGCAACCGTAATGCGTGAAACTTGCCATGAAGTTCTGAACGAACTGGGCTTGAATGACAGCCTGCTGGAAGTTGCAATGGAGCTAGAACGCATCGCATTGAACGACCCGTATTTCATTGAGAAAAAACTGTACCCGAACGTTGACTTCTACTCAGGTATCATCTTGAAAGCAATGGGTATTCCATCTTCAATGTTCACAGTTATCTTCGCCATCGCACGTACCATTGGCTGGATTGCACATTGGAATGAAATGCACGATGACGGCCTGAAAATTGCCCGCCCTCGTCAGTTGTACACGGGTTATGACAAACGTGAATTCAATTCCGAATTATCAAAAAAATAATATTTAATTAAATCTGCCCCCCTACATATGCTAAAGCCTCGAATTTTCGGGGCTTTTTCTTTTTTACGAGGATCATTCAGCTTACTGCTGTTGATATTCCCTTGGTGTCATCCCGCTCATTTTTCGGAAAAAACTAATAAACGCGCTATCACTTGTCAGACCAAGTTCTTGAGTAATATAGTGATAAGGTTTTTCTTGTGCGAGTAATTCAATCGCTTTAATAAACCGCCATTGCTGTCGCCATGTTTGATATGTCATACCTGTTTCTCTCAAGAAAATACGCGTGATTGTTTTCTCACTCGCACCGATAGTCTGCGCTAACTGGTTTAAATTCGGTGGTAAATGCTCGATATCAATTCCCTTAAGGCGCCTATCTTGCGGTAATGGCAACAGCGTTGGCTCTAAAGCTGCACTTTGTAATTCATCGATAAATACCGGTAATAAGTTGGCCAAACGTCCCCGCAGCCAATCACTCTCAAACGGCGCAATCGCAATACGTTCTAACACTTCCCTTAGCAATGGGGAAATATTCAAAATAACCACATCGTTTCCAATTTCTTTGGCATATTCTTCTGATAAATAAACCGAACGATACCCCACGGATGCCTGCATTTGTGCCCGATGAAGGACAAATGGTGGGATCCAAGCCACCCGACCAGGAGGAAGCAAAGAGAGGCGATTTTCCAGTGAAATTCGTATACACCCTTGTTGTGTAAACAAAAGTTGTCCCATTTCATGTTTATGAAAACCAGAGTCATGCTGCCCCATTTTTGCTGCAATGCCCAATACTGGGGCGCTGTACCAATGCGTTTGAAACTCATCTGTTTGATTTAACCAAGCCATAATGTCTCTTTTTTGATATTTATAGTCTTTATTATTGTAATAAGACAATAAAAATAACACTAAACTGCCTGCCATTGAATCGTTGTGTCTGATTAGACCCTTTCTTTTTAGTAGATTGGTAGGAAAAAGTATGAAACATCCTCTTTCATTATGGCTTGCTGTTGCCTTAATGATGTTTCCTCAAATTGTGGAAACCATATACAGCCCCGCTCTCACTGATATTGCCAGCGCTTTCTCAGTAAATGCGGAACAAGCTTCACAAACACTGTCGCTTTATTTCTTTGCTTTTGCATTGGGCGTGGTGTTTTGGGGACGTATGTGTGACACCTTAGGGCGTCGCCCGACTATTTTGGCGGGTTTATTGATTTACGGCATTGCGTCTATTGGTGCGTTATTTGTCACACATTTTTATTTATTATTATTAATGAGAATGTTGTCAGCATTTGGCGCTGCCGTCGGTTCAATCGGTACACAAACCGCTATGCGTGATAGCTACCAAGGCCATGAATTAGCGAAAGTTTTTTCTATCATGGGTGTTGCTTTGGCAATCAGTCCCGCCTTGGGAATGTTATCGGGTGCTGGACTCGTCAGTTTTGGCGGTTATCGAACTGTTTTTATCGGCTTAGCTATTTTAGCTGTGGTGCTTTTTCTCTGGTCAGCCTGTCGTTTACCTGAGACCAAGCCTGAAAACGTGACCCAAGTCTCATTTACTGAGACATTTTTACGCATGATCGCTGATAAAGAAATTGCTAGAAATGTGATCTTGATTGCATTTTTCAACATTAATTTATTTAGCTATTATCAGCTGGCTCCATTCAGTTTTGAACAATTAATGCTCACTCAACAACAGTTTGGATTAACTGGGATATTATTAGCGCTTGGGGTTGGTTTAGGTTCGATAGCAAATCGCTATTTATTGGCTAAAAAACACACATCTGAGCAGCTTGTAAAACTGTCTAGCGCGATTTCCTTAGTGAGTGGCTGTTTGGTTTTTGTGCTAATGGATTCAATTTGGTTCGTTTTACCCGTTATCGGAGTCGTTATTGGTTACGGAATTGCGATCCCAAACATACTTGCCCATGCATTAAACCGTTATGGTGACAGAAAAGGCACCGCTGGCGCAATTTTAGGTTTATTTTACTACATCGGACTCGCCATCGGTCTAATGGTCGCTGGCTGGAGCCAACACTTAGGCTTAGTACTCACTGTTTCGGGTTTAGTATTGGTTTTTGCATCACTAAGATGGAGTAGCCAAGTACACTAAATAGATTTAGAGAACCCCTTTTATGTCGCTATCAGTTCAAAAATGCCTGTTTGAGCCTATGGTCGACCCATAATTCAGAGACACGGATAACTTTTCTTCAGTTTTTAGAGGAGTAACGTTACCGTGTCCCCACAATAACCTTAAAAGTGCTTTTTATAGAATATAAATTAACCGTAGCCTCAGGATAAACAAGCATTCAAAACCTAGTTAACAAATGCTAAAAATATCAAAAAAGTTACCAATTAACCAAATAACAAGTAAAACCGCAACAATACCGGCTAAGCCTGTCGCTGCGTATAATAAAAGTGAGATAGCCAGTACACTGCCATTGAGCGCCAAAGCTATCCGACCTGAATTTTTATTCTCACCACGGATAAATGAAATGGCTGCAAAAATAATCCCAAATACGCCAAGAGTGATACTGAGCTGTTTTGCTAATTCAATTTTATCGAGCAAAATCTGTCGCTGTTCTTTGGCTTCGTCTACAGGTGGCTCCTGATATTTTTTTCCTTTAATGGCATCAATTGTTGCTTTTTTAATGCTGCTTACCTTTTCATGAACTATTTGCTCTATCTTAGGTTTAGATTGAGCGTATTCGCGTTCAAAGCTTTGACTAGCAAGTATGACAAGAATGCTAAACGCGCCAATGATGGTAGCAATCAAGCTGAATCGGTTATGAACCATAGACATAGTAATTAATGTTCCTTATTAAATTAGCTGCCAATGATAGCAGAGTGAAAAATAATATCTCCAGACTGACTTTACTATCTTAAATACCACATTTAAAACAAGTCTGAATAATCCATTTAGACAATTCGCCCAAAATTTATCGCTAACTTGACAGCGAGAACGATTATGAGGATAAGCCATCCCAATAAAAACATAACAGTAGGTCAATTCTGTCCTATTATTAGTTTTTTAACAAAATAAACTTTGTTTGGGAACTAATCGTTAATCCCCCCTTTATTATCGAACTATGATGACTTTTCCATCGATAATCGACAGGTAGAAATTATAGTGAAATGCTCGACTTTCAGGAATAACTAATTTTATTGGTGATAGCCGACTAAAATTAATTTCATAACGGAAAGTACGATTATCTTCATATGAACTAAATGTGTATCTACTCCAATCGATTCCAGCAGGTTCATATCCTTTATTTAGTTTTAATATGAGTTCCCCCTCCTTAACAGAAATATAAAACTTATTAAAAAGCCAAGTCCAGATACTTTACCAATGTCCAGAAGCACCGCCACCCCCGCTAGAGCCGCCTCCCCCACCGCTTGATGAACTTGATGAACTTGATGAACTTGATGAACTTGATGAGCTTGATGAACTTGATGAGCTTGATGAGCTCGATGTACTCGATGAACTGAAATCGTGACTGGAAGTAAAATTAGAAGCGTGTTTATGGGATGTGTTTACTGAATATGAAGGTTGATAAAAAGGCGAACCCAATCGACTGAACTCACAAATCGCTTTCCATTCTTTTCTCTGCTGTCGATAAATCGGAAATAAGATATTAATGCCAATAAACAGCACGGTTAATGAAATAAGGTTAAAGAATAATGATAACACCACCATCAGTAATAAGATAAAAGGGTTAACAATACCATTAAAAATTATTTGTGTATAAAAAATGACAACGACTGAACAAAACACTACAGGGAAATACAGCGAAAATGATGTTGGAAAATAGAATGAGTAATTCAGATAATTTTTTAACCGTTTTAGCTGATTTGCACCTAACTTATATCCCCGCTTTTCTGAATTTTTCTTTTTTTTACCTGACTGTGCTATCACGTGATTAATTTTTCTTTTCAGTTTTTTCGTTGAAAATACAATCTGAAAACAATAAATTAGCCCTAATATTACCATATAAATTAAAATAAAATGTGTTTGTAATATTTTAAGGGGAATAAGATCTATCAGAGAATTCGTTGAGCTTATTGGTCTATCATTAGCTACATGAATGGCATTTATAATCCCTTGCTCAATACCCTTATAATAGTTTTCTGCTCTAAAATACGGCAACATATTTTTTCGAATAATTCGCCCAGCAAGAACATCGGTAAATGTCTCCTCATAGCCGTACCCGACTTCAAAGCGAACACTGCGGTCATTTATTGCCACAACAAGCAATAATCCATTATCAAGCCCCTTTTTACCTATCCCCCATTGATTAAAAACACGATTTGCGAAAATTTCGATATTTTCACTCCCAGTAGTCGGAACGATATAAACAACAAACTGTGAACCATCATTTCGATTATTTTCAAAATTAATCAATAAATTGTTTAGCGTTTTAAATTGCTGCGCCGTCAATAAATTTGCACGATCAATGACCCGATCCATTTTCAATGGAGGTATATTATTCACTGATGCGCTCGCAATGACACTCAATAATAGTAAAGAGAATAAAAATAAAATATTGCGTATCATGAGCTAAAATCCACCATTGGTGTTTTTTTGATTTCATGCACATTCTCAACGTTAAAATTAATTTTTTTATCGTACCCCATAAGTTTCGCAATGAAGTTATAAGGGAACAGCCTGATTTGAGTATTATAATTTCGTACTGCTTCGATATATCGCCCTCTTGCAACTGAAATACGATTTTCAGCCCCCTCCAACTGTACCATCAGGTCTTGATAGAGTGAGTTTGCTTTCAATTCAGGGTAATTTTCTGAAATGACTAACAGACGTGATAGAGATTGCCCTAAATTATCTTGAGCTTTTTGATAGCTCGCAGAAATTTCAGGATCATCAAACACGCGACTATCCACATTAATTTTCCCGACAGACGCTCTCGCCTTTACAATTTCTTGTAACACATTGCTTTCATGACTTGAATATCCCTTAACTGTATTGACCAGATTAGGGATCAAATCAAATCGACGCTGATATTGGTTTAATAATTCTGACGCTGCCGCAGAGACTAACTCATCATTTTTTTGGATTGTATTGTAAGAATTAACTAACAGAGTAAAAATTACAACTATCACTAATACCAAACCGATCGCTAACTTGCGCATTAAATATCCTTATATTAACCACTTAATGTTAATATTGACTATCTGGTGTAACACTAATTTCTTTACTATCATCAATCCTAGCGAACTCAATCATTATCCGTCATAACATATTATTTTATAACCAATTTTTACCGTTGAATTACCCATTAATACGCCACCGCAACTTACTGTATCACCGGTTCTGGCCGCAGGTTTGCCATCAATAAATACACTACTCGAACCACCAACGATAGTTCTTGAATGCCCACCGTGAGGCGCTAATGCGTCTCCTTGCCGAGCAACCGCTTTACCATCGACTTTTACTGTTGGTGAACCTGTAATCACTTGGGTTGGGCCATGTTTTCCATGGCCTGTATCAGAATCATCAATAAGAATGATTGTTGGCATAATAATACCCGACTATATGACTGGAATGAATTTTCCATTTACTAAAGAAAATATTGGGGAATGTACTCCAATAATTTTTCTATTTGCATCGTTAAAATAGCTATATGAAATAGGTGAATAATCAAAATCTTCTTTATAAACCAACTTTACCATTTTCCCATCATTCATAACTAAGGGTTCAAAATTATCCCAAGTAATTGGGATCATTGCGAATGCCTTCTGATTAAAATCAGCTGCTATTTCACGTGATTCTAGTTGTTCGTCAATCGTCCCTCCTGTTGTTTCTACCCAAGTTTTTAGTGAAGGAGCCAATATTTGTTTTATTTTTGATAAATCCTTTTGGTTAAATGCAGTCCATAATTCTAAATATGCGTCTTGTAACAATTTGCGTTGTTCTGGGGTATCTTGGTACCTTTCAGCGTTTACCCATTCCCATTCGGGTACTCCCATTACATTTATTTTTTTATTAAATTGGAATACTGTCATATCATGAGGATATTCATTGGGCCGAATATTCTGACGTATTCTATTCTGATGCACTTTTTCTGTATTGGGGGCTTTAATCACTTTTTTCTCTACGTGTCTGTCCAGAGCATCACCTTGATATGCTTCTGGCTCACCTTTTTCATTAATTTTAACCATTAACGTTGTTAATGGAATAATATCGCCATTATCCGTTATTTTATTGACCGTAATCTCACATTTTGCATTCGGATTAAATTGATTGAGTTTATCTTTTGGTACCTCTTTAGTTGAAAACCAATTTGGTGATGCCATCTCAATGGTAATAGTATTCTCACCATTACGCATCATTATCATCGAGTTTGTGCTTGTCGTACCAAAACCTAATCCGCCACTTACAAGACCTGAGCGGTTATTAGTTCCACTTACCCCATTGGTTTTAACATCACAAAATGCGTATTTCATATCGACAGAAGTACGAATAAGAAAGTCATTATCATCGGCATAACTCATTGGATTACTTCCTAATATTAAGATTGTCGTCATACACAGTAAGTTGCTTAGTTTCATCATAAACCTTTTTTAAACAGTGTTTTTTATAGCTGAGCCCGCTATCGATACCGGCGTAGTATTGACCGCTGAAGTCAGCGCTGCTAATTCCGGTCGTTGTCTTTCAGGTACTTTTCTAACTTGCCCTGCTAAATTAAAACGAATATCTGACTCGGTAAGTGCTAAAGGGTCTGCAAATTGGTAGATAGTCCAATCTGCGTCGAGTGGAGCACCCTCATAAAAAGCACTATCATCTTTTTTGGTTCGAAGAGAAACATCCGCCGTAAATTGAAATTTCAGCACAATACCATCATGGCAAAGCACTAAGTCTATTCCATCGTCATGGGCATCTAAAGCAAGCGCACCTTTTGTTTCGAATCGTAGATGAAATTCAAAACACGCCTCTAAAAAAAGGACATTAGCTTTGATATAAGCCCCCGCATCGGCTTTAAAGCCTACCTCAAACTTATTATTGCCATCAAATGCAAACTCTTGTTGCTTGTCGGGAGTTTGCGCCATCCCCACAAAACAGTGAACAGCAAAAGAGAAAGTAATATCAATATTAATACCCGCACTAAATTTACCTTTACCTTTTTTCCTTTCTTCTAAAGCTTCACGTAACTTACTTATACCGCTGCTCAAGGCTTTGCCACCATAAAGCGCAAGTACTTGCAAAACATCAATTTTAAATGACCCTCCCCAAAAAGGCTTCCCTTCTAATGCACAAACTAATCGAGCTGAATCACGCTGAGTCACATTCTCCATAAAGAAGGTTAATCCAATCTCGATATCTGAGAAATCGAAAGAGAAAATAGGATATTTATCGGCGAAAGGGGTCAATTTACCTTTTTGCTGATATAAAAATTTTGTTTCGATATCATTAATAATTTGACTGACTTTCAATATACCTGACAAGTCATCAAGAAACGTTTTTGTTTCGCTTATTTGCTTAATGGGCGTTAAATTATAGGGATGCCCTGCTAGCTCATAAAAAAAGCCGACATCAATACCTAGTGAGGTCGTTTTGACAAATGGGATCGGCGCTAATGTCCAGCCTTTATGGTACTTATTCAGCTTCTTCGGTAACGTATTTTTCCTTGGCCCGCCCTTGAGTCGTTCTGACTTTAATTTACTAATTTGCTTATCTTTTCGCTCTTTATCATTCGCTTCTCGAGTTTGAAAGGAGTAACTAAAATTGACAGAGAACCCAAACTTCACCGAAGGAATAACATCAAAGAACCAATCTTGTTTCGTACCAAGACAATTAGCCGCTGTAATATTGTACCTTCTTGGCGATTTGAATGCGTCAATAGGCGCCAGCATATTGACAAAGGTATTAAGTAAATTACTTGCGCTAAAAGTACCCGCATCACGACTTGCATTATAGGAAACTGAAACCGATTGAGAAGACCCCAAACTCAGTGCTTGTTCATAGTTCTTTGAAGTGAGTATTGCATTATGTTGGGCATTATTATGTTTCTTATCATTGAGCAGGATTTCTAATGGAACCCCATCACCCTCATCAATCACTGTTTCCGGTGATATAACATTTTCACCTCGCTACTCTAAAATCACCTTATCCTTTGAGGTGTCTTTGACAAGTAAATCCAGATAACAAGGTTCCGGTATGTCACACGTTTGCGTTGCACACCCTACTTTAGGTGATATTAATTTATCACTCATTGTCCATTTTCCTTTGTTAAGTCTGGCAACATATTTAAGATACGACTAGCCAAACTATGTACCCGATAATTTCCGGAGCCCATTTCATTAGCTAAAGACACACGCCATTCTTCAGGAACATCTTCAATTCGATAAATTTGGTATAATGCCAGCATATAGGCAATTAACTGATAGGAATGTTTATCATCAATTCTGTGGTGCTGACAAAATGACGACAAATCACTCGCTAATTGCCAATTTTGCCGCCAAGTGGTTTCACCATAACGCTCTTGTATTTTTTGTGCTCTCGGTGCTGGCCGTTCAAACGCACTGACAACCCAATCCTCTAATGAAAAATCCATTTGTGATTGATAACTCATACTTTTGGCGTGAATAAAAAAGTAAATTAACTGGTCTAAAAATTGGCGTTCAAAAACGAGATTTACTGCATCATATTAAATGGGGGTAAAACGCATCAGCTTGCCCCCAAGCTTTGCATTATCGGGAAATCCGCGGCGCTCACGCTCAAAGCGGGAAGCGGTTTCCTCTCCCCATAACAACGTTTTTAGTTTCGTAATGGG